>NZ_FXBB01000035.1:0-22023 GCF_900177735.1 Dethiosulfovibrio salsuginis
CGCCGAGCTGGAGGTCAGGGTCTCGGACCTGACGTCCTCTCTAGAGATAACCCAGCAGCAGCTCGAGTCTTTGGAGGAGGAGCTTAAGTCGGTGAGAGAGGAGGCCGCCCAGGACGCATCGGTGGACTTCTTCAGGGAGCTCAACGCCCCTACATGGGGAGGTTTGCTGGACCAGCTCTACGCCTCTGAGGGCAGAATAGCCAAGCTGAGGTCCGAGGGAGCGATACCTCAGGAGCTCGAGTCCACCGCCACGACGGTCAGGATGGTCGTTCGGTTCCTCAAGAAATCGGGGCTTAAGGAGATCGTCCCAGTAGGGACCAAACTTACTCTCTCCCTGAACGACATTGACGGCTATATCTACGAGGGGTCCCAGTTCGGCGACGGAGAGGCCAAGGACGTTCTGGTTCAGTCCCCTGGCTGGTCCTACAGAGGCGAGGTGGTCTCCAGGCCTTTGGTTAAAGAGGCTTAGGAGCTCAAGGGAGGTGGCGAACTTCGCCATCTCCCCTTTTTTGAGGAACTATGTCTCTGTAAAGATAAATATATAGCGTAGGGCAGATAAATACTAGGGAACCTCTAAAAACGCTGATCCTCGGAGAGACCGTTCCGACGTAGCCCATTTGAGCCCGTATACTCGACATGCCGTTGTGTAGTCGAATGGGACGACAGGACGTCGTCCCAAGCCGAGGGGGCACAGGACGTGCCCTCCGAGGCGGTTCGTACGGAACAGGCAGGTCGAGTATACGATTGGGCGAAACAGGGCGCAGGCGGGACGGTCTCTCCGAGGGGACTCAAAGGTGAGTTTTTAGAGATGCCTACTAAGGAGGAATAGCGATGTTCGATATAGATCCATACATGGCCCCAGGAGGGCGGATATTCGTGGATACCTGTAGCCTGATGCACCGGAGGGCCCCTAGGTTCTTTTTGGATAACCTGGCCCCCAGGCTCAAAGAGACCGGGGCGAAGGTCATAGTCCCTATGGGGGTGGTGAAGGAGCTCAGGAAGTTCAACCAGGAGGACTCCCGCAGAGGGAAGCTGGCGAGGGACGGCTATAGGGTGCTCTGCGAGTATCAGAGACAGGGCCTTCTTGAGCTAAGAGGGGAGGAGGGCGACCGATTCCCGGACCAGCTTTTTCTATCCCTGTTCGTCAGATTTATGACCCACTACGACCTTTGCCTGATAACCCAGGACAGAAAGCTGGCCAAGGACCTCTCGGCGCTGGAGTTCGTGGCGTCGGTGGAGGGCAAAAGGTCTATGGGGCTCTTCGGCATATCCAGCGACGGCGAGAGGCTCATATCCCACGGCAACAGAGGGTTTTACGGACAGGTTCAGGTACAACAGGAGGACAGGCCATTCGCTATAGGGACAGCTCCGGTTATCTTCGCCCCTATCGGGGAGATGGTGGAATCTTTCCAGTCGGGAGACGTGGTCTATTCCGGCGGATTGCCCCTGACCCTGACCGAGCTTCTGGGCCAAGGGGGAGAGGGGGCCTGCTGGCTCACCGACTCGGATCAGGTCTGCAAGATATACCGGCCCGACAGGCTCTCCCCTGCCCTTGAGGACAAGCTGGCCCTCATGGTCGAGGCTGGTTGTTCTACATCGGGGGTCTGCTGGCCCAGAGAGCTCGTTCGAGACGGTAAGGGAAGGTTTATAGGCTACCTCATGGACAGGGCCCAGGGCAGATCGCTCCAGAGCGTCCTGTCGGTCAGGGCAAACATGGAGAGGTTATTCCCCCACTGGACCAGGAAAAACCTTGTGTCTTTGGCAATAGAGGTGGTGGAGAGAATAGGGGCCATGCACCGTCGAAACGTCCTTCTAGGGGACATAAACACCCAGAACATACTGCTATCAGAGGATGAGAAGCTGTGGTTCGTCGACGTGGACAGCTATCAGGTGGAGAACTATCCCTGTCCTGTGGGCACCGTCACCTTCACCGCCCCGGAGATACAGGGCAGGGACTTCAAGTCTTTCCTCCGCACCGAGGAGCAGGAGCAGTTCGCCCTGGCGACCCTTATCTTCATGATACTCCTTCCCGGCAAGCCACCCTATTCCCACCAGGGAGGGGGCAATCCCGGTGAGAACATAAAGCTGGGCAACTTCCCCTACGCCGTCGGGGAGAAACGAGGGGAGAACGTCCCAAGGGGGCCGTGGAGGAACATCTTCAGCAACCTCCCTCGGGCCATAAAAGACGGCTTTGAGGCGGTTTTCAACCGGGGAGACCGGATTCCCGCCTACCGCTGGCTGGAGCTTCTGAAGGAGTACAGGGAGAACCTGGATAGAGGTTACGTCTCCGACGAGATATTCCCAAAGGGCCTCAAGCTGGTGGATCCTGTTGAGAGGATCTGTCCCGGCTGTGGCGAAAGGTTCCAGATCAGCTCCTCCGTCGCCGATAGTCTGGAGGAAAAGGGAAAGGACTGTTACTGCGACGAATGCCGTAAGGACGTTTTGGTGGAGTGCGACCGCTGCAAGGAGCGGTTCCCTATGCCCCAGTTTTTGGTGGAGAACCTGACCAGCCGCCGGAGGCCGATCTACTGCGACGCCTGTCGGGAGCCTGTGACCCTCAGATGCGTCTCCTGCGGCCATACCTACGAAACCCCTAAGTTTAAAGCCGACGAGGTCCAAAAGGGCTTCATCCCCGCCGCCTGTCCCGACTGTAGGGAGGTCTCCCGCTCCTTCGTGGAGGCCAGCGGTTACGGAAGACGTCTCTAGAAAAGTAAATTCAAGGGGGCGAAAGCCCCCACAAAAAACTAAGGAGGAATAACCAATGGCAAGTCTCGACATGATACTGGATAACAACGAAATGGTGGAGAACCCTACCCCTCGAGTTCCGGTCTCTTTGGTGCTGGACGTAAGCGGCTCTATGATAGGCGCCCCTATAGACGAGCTCAACCGGGGAGTGGAGCAGTTTTTTAGGTCTCTCATGGACGACGATGTGGCGAGATACGCCGCGGAGGTCAACGTAATATCCTTCGGAAGCGACGTCTCTCAGGACGTGGAGTTCGGCCCGCTTGAGAAATGTGTGGTGCCGAAGCTTCAGGCCATAGGCAAGACCTGTATGGGAAAGGCGGTCTCTTTGGCCCTCGAGACCATGGAGCGGAGAAAGGACATATACAAGAACCTCGGAGTGGACTACTACCAGCCCTGGATGGTCCTCATGACCGACGGCAAGCCCACGGACGACTGGGAGATGGCGGCCCTTAAAACCAGCTCGCTGGTGGAAAAGGGAAAGCTCACAGTGTTCCCCATAGCCATAGGGGACAACGCCTGCACCGATACCCTGGCCAACTTCTCACCGACCCGTTCTCCATTGAAACTCAAAGAACTCAATTTCAGCCAGTTCTTCCGGTGGCTCAGCTCCAGCGTCTCTCGGGTTTCCCAGTCCATTCCCGGCGAAAAGGTCGAGCTGGACGTGAAGGGTATCGAGGGATGGAGTCGGCTTTAGAGGGAATTGCCCCGATCACCATGAGGTTCTGGACCGGGGCACAGGCTAAGTGTCGAGGGAGGGACCACTTTAAGACCGGCGCTCCATGTCAGGACAGGACCTATCTATTAAAGCGAAAAGGGGTCACCTCAATAGCCCTGGCGGACGGAGCGGGTTCGAGGTCCCTTTCCCATATAGGGGCGGAGCTGGCGGTGGAGTCGGTCGCCGCCGCCATGGCGTTGAACTTCGACGGCCTTTCAAAAGGCAAAAGAGGGGCTATGGCCCGGGAGCTGTACCGGACGGTCCTGGAAAAATTGGAGGCCAGGGCAAAGGAGGATGGTCGTTCCCCAGGGGATCTGGCCTGCACCCTCCTGGCCGTGGCGGTCCGTGGCGACAGATATCTGGCCTGTCATATAGGCGATGGGGCCATAGTCCAGGTCACAAAAAAAGGCCCTAAGGTGCTCAGCCACCCAGAGGGAGGGGAGTTCGCAAACCAGACATTTTTCCTCACCGGTGCAGATGGGGAGGCCCACTTCCGGCTGTACAGGGGAAAACTGTCCCCCTCCGCAGCTGGCTTCGTCCTCATGTCCGACGGATCGGCCCAGTCCCTCTATCGCAGAGCGGACCGGTCCGCCGCCTCGGGCTGTGCCGCCATGGTGGAGTGGTGCTCCATGGCATCCGGTCGGGAGGTCTCCAGGGCTTTAGAGGAAAACCTGAAAAGATCGCTCTCTATGAGGACCGGAGACGACTGTAGCCTGGCGGTTTTAGGCAAGACGGAGCTGTCTTTAGAGGGTTTGAACAGTCTGGACCAGCCCAGGAGGATGGAGTTGCTAGGGACCACCTCAAAAAGCTACGATAGAATCCACCGGGCCTTCGTGGAGGATCTTGAGGTTCACGGCGGTATCCAGAGCGTCAGGGAAAGGGCCATCAGGCTAGAGGTCTCCACCTCGACGGTCCAAAGGCACAGAGAGAGGTTCTTATGGGAGGGATTGTCCTGTATATAGTCAACTTGACCCAGCATTCCATAACCGACGAGCAGAAACTGGACGGAGTCAGGGAGGTTTCGGTGAGGCAAGAGGTGACCAAGCTGTTGACCTTCGATGACCTTCCCTCTATGGAGGAGGTAGAGGCCCGGGCTAGGGATCTGGCCTCGGTAGCCAAAAGGGAAGGGGCCACCGCAGCCATGATCGGAGGGGCCCCCTACCTTATGGCCTACCTAGAGCGAGCCCTCGTCGAGAGGGGCATAGAGCCTATCTACTCCTACACAAAAAGGGACTGCACCGAGGAGCGACTTCCCGACGGTTCGGTCAGAAAAATGATGATCTTTCGCCACCAGGGCTTCGTCAGGCCCTTTCCGTCGGAAGTAAACAGCGAGCTTGGAGAAAAACTAAAACTGGTGTAGATTAAAGAGGTTGAGGTTAAAGAAAGGAGTGATCCTATGCGTTCTATAGGCAAAACCCCTCCGGCAAGACCAAAGGAGGGCCTGACGCCGGGCTTCTCCGATACCTACTCCATATCCGTTGTAACCCCTCTCTTCGGAGGAGGGGTCAAGGCGGGAGAGGTTGACAGAGAACACCCTGTCCGGGGAACGGCGATCCGAGGACACCTTCGTTTTTGGTGGAGGGCCACCTGCGGCAGAAAGTTCAGCTCCTCCCAGGAGCTTTACCACAGGGAGTCCCAGATATGGGGGGACACGGAAAAAGCCAGCCCGGTGAGGATATGGGTATCAGACCAAAGGTTAGGCAGTATCTTTTCCTGTGCTTCCTTCCCTCAAGGCAAAAACTTCCCGAAATTCAACGAAGATTTCCCCGGCTATATATGTTTCCCCTTCCAAGGTAGCCGTCAGAGGGGCAAGGAGAAGGATCCCTCTAAAGCTGCCCTAGGAACCAGCTTTTCTCTGGGAATTAACTGCCCTGCTGAGTTTAAAGAGGATCTGGAGGTTGCCCTCAGAGCATGGGTATGTTTTGGGGCTTTAGGCGCCAGGACCCGTAGGGGGGCGGGCTCGCTTTTCTGTGAGAAACTCTCTCCCAACAAGGACGACGACTTGAACGATTGGATGAAAGATCATTTCGGGGATTATTTGGGCACCGTCTCGGCAGACTCTGACTACCCAACTTTGGCTAGGGGCCTGCTTTTGGGAAAGGGGTCGAAAGAAGCCATTTCCGTTTGGAAGGAGCTTTCCAGTTTATACGGCAACTTTCGTCAGGGGGAAAACTTGGGACGTAATAAAGGGGAAGGGAATCGTCCAGGGCGATCTCGCTGGCCCGAGGCCGACTCTATCCGCCGGTTGCTCAGGACCTACTCTCCCGAGCACGTCCCGGACAGCTCTAAACCGGAGGAGAGCTTCCCCAGGGCCGCCTTTGGACTTCCTATCATCACCCATTTTAAAGACGAAAGGACCGGAGATCCGGGAGATACCCAGCTGTACCCCAAGATCGGGAGGGACAAGAAAGATCGAATGGCCAGTCCTCTTATCATAAAGCCTCTGGCTATATCGGAGGATAGGGCGGTTCCCATGATCGTGGTCTTGAACGCCCCTCTGCCCGATAGAATCGTGCTGGAGAAGGGCCGTGATGTCTGGGAAGGCGGAATGGATTCGGTGGTGGATTCTAGAGCCGCCTCCTATCCCAATTCCCCTATGGCTGGAAGATCTAAAGCTGGCGATGCGTTGGAGGCCTTCATGGCCTATGCCGTCAAAAATCACGATTTTCAGGAGGTGTCCCGATGAGTGCCCACCTGATCAACATATCCATCGGTCCCGTCCAGCCCTTTATCGCCGCCGCCAGGAGGACCAGGGACCTGTGGTTCGGCTCCCGGCTCCTGTCGGAGATATGCATGGAGACCGCTCGGTCGGTCAAAGACAGCGGTGGCGAGCTCATCTTTCCTCAGGAGGACTCCCTGAACGTCTCCGACGGCGTAGACCCTAACGTTGCCAACGTCATACTGGCGGAGCTTCCCGATGGGGATCCAGCGAAAGTGGTCAGTCAGGCCAGGGAAAAGGCCCTGTCGGTCCTGAAGGACTACGGAGACCAGGTCCTTGGAGAGTACGGAGAGCTGGTCAACAGAGACCTTTGGGACGACCAGATAGAACAGGCCCTGGAGTTCTTCGCCGTCTGGGTCCCCTACGGATCGGAGGACTACCTCGTCGCCAGGGACAAAGTTGGCCGCCTCATGGGGGCCAGGAAAAACTGTCGAGACTTCGTCCAGCTTGCCGATCCAGAGAGCCGTCAGATCGAAAAGTCCTCTTTAGACGGCAGAAGCGAGTCGGTTCTCAAGGATAGGGAGAGTGTGGAGGAGCTTCTGGAGAGGAACCCTATGTGGAAGCTCAGGCTCCGGCTCAAGTCCACCGAGGCCCTGGACGCTTTGGGCCTCATCAAACGAGGGGGCAATCCATCGGTGATGAGGGCTAAGGACGAGTTCCCGTCGGTGGAGCATTTCGCCGCCAAGCCCTGGATGGACCGGGTCGAAAAGGAGGCTCCCGAGGAGTTCCGCCGCTTGAAGAAAGCCCAAGGAGAGGCTGGAGGCATCAGCCTGAGCGACGTGGTATTCCCCTTCCGAATTGCCCAGGTCCAGGAGGAGACCGGCCGAGACCTGAACGCCGTTAAAATGGCCCTGAACGGCCTGGTCAAAAGAATCGGCGAGCCGGACCCCTATCTGGCGGTGCTGAAGGCCGACGGAGACAAAATGGGAGCGGCCATATCGTCCATCAAAACCCCCGAGGGACATAGGACCTTTTCCTCCGAGCTGGCGTCCTTCGCCACGAAGGCCCACGGTATCGTGGGGAAACACGGAGGCAAGTGCATCTACGCCGGAGGGGACGACGTTCTCGCCTTTTTGCCCCTGAACAGCTGTCTCGAGTGTGCCAGAGAGCTTGCGGACGCTTTCAATGGAAGCTTCGTTAAGAGCGTCGTATCGGACACCCCGACCCTGTCGGTTGGCATCGCAGTGGGCCACTTTTTAGAGCCTCTGGAGGACCTGCTCAAGTTCGCCGACGAGGCGGAGGCAAAGGCCAAAGGCACCGACAGAAACGGCCTGGCGGTGGTCGTCCGGTCGAGAGGAAACGCCCCTATCGGATTCAGGAAGAGGTGGGATTCCACCGTAGCCGACCTGACCGTGGATAAGCGGCTTCGGCTCTGGGCCAGGCTCTTCGACGAGGAGGTCATCTCCTCTCGGTTCCCCTACGAGCTTCGGTCCATGGAGGGCTTCTACGGCAACTGGAAGGACCAGTCCTCCATAAAAGAGGCTATACCGGCGGACGTCTTCAGCGTTTTAGGCAAAAAGCGGTCCGTCGGAGGAGACTCTAAGGAGGTCGCCGATGAGCTAAAGGCCATCGTCGAGACTATTACCTCGGTGGAAAACCTTAAAGAGCTGGTGTCAGAGCTTCTGGTCGCCAGACATCTGGGACCTGTTATGGAGGTGAAGTCGTGATGGTTACTTTCCGTATTACCCCTAAAGACCCGGTGATAGCAAGAGACGGCAGGCCCTTCGGCAACGGCAGTCGAATGCACTCGTTGGACTGGCCCAGGGCCTCAACCGTGGCAGGGTCTCTCAGGACCATGGTAGGCAAGAGGGCAGGGGATTCTTTCGACGAGGGGCTGGTATCGTCTTTGAAGGCGATGGAGGTCTACGGACCCCTTCCCCTGAGCTCCAAATGCGACGAGAGCTGGCTGTTCTTTCCCGCCCCTAAGGACGTTCTTATAAAAAAGGGCGATAAGGACGACCGGGAGGTGTTCGTCCTCCGTCCTGAAAAAGTGGAGGAGGGATGTGGAACCGACCTCGGTCTGGAGTTCCTACCTGCGATGGACCCTAAACCTAAAGAGGCCTTTAAGCCCTCGGCGGTCCCTCCTCTTTGGCGTTCCGACCTCATGGTCTCCTGGTTGCTTGGAAAATCCAGGGAGGTTCCGGCGGATGGCGATAGGGTCATGGATCTGCCCCACAAAGAGGATCGGGTCCACGTGGCCATAGATCCCTTAACCGGGGCCTCTTTGGAGGGAATGCTCTTTTCAACCACCGCCTTGGACCTCAGAAAGGAAGGTCTTTCGCTGTCTCTGAAGGTGGAGTCTAAGGACCTCTCCGACTCTCTTGTCGGGGGGCATCATCCTCTCGGCGGGGAGAGGCGGTTGGCCCGGTGGGATCGGTCGAAAGACGAGGACCTGTGGAGCTGTCCCGACGAAATTAGAGCTGCACTGAAGGGCCTCAGACCAGGGGACGGCGTCCGTCTGGTGCTTGGGACCTCGGCGGTCTTCGACGGTGGCTGGATGCCTGGATGGCTCAAGGACAAAGGGGAGGGCTTCGTCCCCGGCACGTCGGTAAAGGTCTCACTGGTGTCGGCATCCACCGGACGGTGGGAGGCCCTCTCGGGCTGGTCCTACGAGACCAAAAGGCCCAAGCCCCTCTACCGTATGGTCCCCGCAGGGAGCGTCTACTTCCTCAGGCTGTTGGAGGGATCGGCGGAGGAACTGGCCCAGACGTGGCTGAAGCCCATGAGCGATCGTGAGGTTCACCGCAACGACGGACTCGGACTGGTCCTGTGGGGCCTGTGGAAATAATAGAACAGGAGGAAATATCATGAACGATAGAATAACCAAAAGCTACTGGATCCACGGCCTGTCCCCCCTTCACGTAGGTTCCGGCAGAGGGGTGGGCCATATAGACCTGCCTATCGCCAGGGAAAAGGTCACAGGCTGGCCCTACATCCCCGGAAGCGCCGTAAAAGGTGTCTTGGCAGATCATCACCATGCCTCCGCAGGAAAGGGCAGGGAGGACTGTGCCAAGAAGAAAGCCGCCTTCGGCACCGCCGGAGACGACAGTTCCAACGCCGGAGCTCTGGTCTTCTCCGACGCCCGAATAGTCTGTCTGCCCGTTCAGAGCCTCTACGGAACCTTCGCCTGGTGTACGTCATCTATGGTCCTGAGGCAGCTTAGCCGGGACCTGACCGGGGTAGTGCCCGGCCTGGAGGATCTGAAAGTCCCCTCCCTCTCCGGCGAAAAGGCCCTTACCTCCAAAGAGACCGTCCTAGGCGACGATACCCTCTACCTCCAGGATCTGGACGTCCCCAGTGAGGGCTGCGACGACGTGGGCAAATGGGCGGAGTTCCTGGCGGGTCAGGTCTTCCCGGAGGACGAGGGGTGGCGTGGTGAGTTCGCCAGGCGGTTCGTCGTCCTGTCCGACGAGGTGTTCAACTACCTTTCGGAGATGGGAACCCAGGTCGACGCGAGGATCCGCATCAACCCCGAAAACGGCGTTGTCGCCACCGGTGGGCTGTGGTACGAGGAGGCACTACCTTCTGAGGCTATACTGGCCGGCATGGTGTGGTGCGACAAGGTGACAGTAAAGGGAGTCTCCGAGGACGAGCTGGTCAAGGGGTTCTGCTCCGGCAAGCTGGGCCTCCAGGTCGGAGGAAAGGCCACAGTGGGCAGAGGCAGGGTATCCCTGTCCTTTCAGGGAGAGTAGGTGACGACCATGACGGTTACCAGAGAACAGCGTTTCGCCCAGAGGGCCTTTAAGGCGGTCAGCGATAGGATCGAGGGATTTGGCGGATCCGATAGGGATAAAAAGCTGAAAGAGTATAAGAGCTTCGTTAGATCCTTCCCCGCCCTCATCCAAAGCTGTGGCCTCGCCCAGGCACTGGCCTTCGCCATATCGAAAAAACACGGCGACGTCGTGGAGGACCTGATGGCCACGCTGGATCACCAGGGCAATAGCGAGGACTTTCAGGAATCGGTAAGGAACTTCCAGCTCAGGGACTACATGAGAAAATCCCGGGAGGCCATGGACGCCGCTGGCTGGGTCAAGAGGTACGCCGACGGCCTTATCGAGGACAAGGGGTGATCCCATGAAAGCCATGAGGGAAGCCATCGCCGGACTTGACCGGTCGAGCATCTCCCACGGAGGGCTCTTTCTACAGCGTTATCTTCCGGAACAGAAAAACTCCGATCAGGGAGATCCTGCGGTGTGGGATGCCTACTTCGACCTGGCGTCGAACACTATAGGCAAAGGGGATCTCTACAAGGCCGCCTTCTCCCGCTGGGAGAGGTCCTGGGCCGGAAAGGGCACGACGGTCTCCATAAACAAGTTCAAGGTCAAAGACAGGCTGGTCTGTGGACTAGGAGGGGCCAGCCCCACCGAGACGGGGCTCACCCTGCATCACACCTACGGCACGCCGGTCATACCGGGAAGCTCCATCAAAGGGGTGGCAGCCCACTACTGCCACAAGATCTGGGGCGAGGCGGACGACTCCTTCAAAGAGGGAGGAGAGGCCCACTCGGTCATATTCGGGACCACCGACGACCAGGGTCATATAATCTTTCACGACGCCCTCATAGAGCCTCTGGGACGGAAGGTCTGTAGGGACATAATGACCCCCCATCATCAGGATTACTACGGAGATAAAGGTGTCTCCGCCCCGACGGACTTCGACTCCCCCGTCCCGGTGTCATTCCTGTCGGTCTCAGGCTCCTTTCAGGTGGTTATAGAGTGCGACGACCCCTCCGAAGAGGGCCAGGGCTGGCTGAAGTTGGCAACCGAGCTGGTTAAAGAGGCTCTGGGCAAGTGGGGTGTAGGAGGCAAAACCTCCAGCGGCTACGGACAGCTCAACTGGGAGGGAGAGCTCCTCCCCCCTGAGCCTCCGAAGGAAGATCCCTACGCCGAGGGCAAGAAGATAACGGTCCGCAGGATCCCCTCTACCAACAAGAAAAAAGCCGACAGGCTCGAGTTCTCCCTGGTGGAGGACGGAGAGGTAGTTCGCTTCGAGGACAAATCGGCGGCCTGCCTGGCGGCCAAGGAGTTTGAGGCGGCGATGAAGGAGACCGTTAAGATGGGGCAGGATATAACGGTGAAGATCGCCAAAAACGACCTAAAGGCCAAGCCCCCCAGACTGTTCGTCATGCCGGAATAGCCGAGTTATCTCCTCCCCATGGTGACAAACCGGATTCTGTGGCGTAAAATGTACAGTAAGTACTTTATGTACAAAACATCCAGGGGGAGGAGATTTCGATGGCTGGGAAAGTAACCACAGCGGAGGCTAGATCCAACTTTTCTGACCTGGTTAACCGGGTCAGCTACGGTGGAGAGCGGATACTGATAGATCGCAGAGGTAAATCCGTCGCTGCTATTGTACCTTTGGAGGATCTCGAGCTTCTTGAGAGGCTTGAGGATAAAGTGGATCTTGAGCTTGCCCTTAGGGCTTTAGCCGAAAACGACGGAACCACCTCCTGGGAGGACGCGGTTAAGGAGCTCGACCTTTGAGAGACAGAGGTTATCGGGTAGATATAAAAAACTCCGCTTTGAAGGCTTTAAAGAAGCTGGATAAAGCCACTCGGAAGAGGCTAAGCGAGGCTATTTTCTCCCTTTCTGACGAGCCTAGACCTCATGGAGTTCGTAAGCTGACAGGCAGCGATTTTCTCTATCGAATCAGGGTTGGGGAATATCGGATTATTTACCAGGTTCAAGACGACATCTTGGTCGTTCTGGTGGTTCGGTTAGTGTCCAGGTCGGATATCTATCGGAATCTGGACTGAGCCAGGAGAATGTTTTTCTAGCAAGCGGTCCCCTTCAAACGGGGGCCGCTTGTTTTATGTCTAAATATCTCTAGAAAGATAAATATATAGCAAGACCGGCTTCCTGATGCGGCAATACGGAAGGAGGAATTGCTATGAGCCGATGGTACGAGACAGCGATCCCACAGGAGAAAAGGAGCTTCTTCTGGGACGATCTAGGTTGGTTTTACCTGTTTATGGCCTTTCTGTTTCACTGCTGGACCTGCCTTATCGCCGCCACCATGGGAGATCTGTGGAGCACCGTTGTCACCGTTTTTGTTCCAGTCTTTTCCGATATTTACTGGATTTATAAGGTTCTCCTCTGGCTGGATAAAGGCTGTTTTACCGACCTGTGCAGGATGTCCCTGGCGATGTGGTCCATGCTCGTCGTGACGTCTTTGGTTGCCCTTGCATCTAATGTCTCTAGAAAGATAAATATAAAGTGATCGCGCTACCTGAAAGGAGGAACTATCGTGTTCGACAAATACGATTATATGAGGGAACGGTTCCCTAAATACATCGGCGATTCCTATGCCATTCATCTGGTGGCGCGCCTAAACTGGAACGACAGGTTTGACAGAAACTCCGTTACTCGGTCCCTTGAGGCATATTTTAAGGCTAAAAAGAGAGATTACTGGGAGAGATTGGAGTCATACTGCGAGAAAAACCGCATACCCTGGCATGAGGGAATGATTACCTTGAATATGATGCAGTCCTTCGACAAAGTTTTAACTAAATTCATGAAGTTTGAGGGCAGATTCGGGGATGTCCGTAGGATAAACGAGGTTTTCGCCTCCCCAGAAAGCCTGGCTAAGGCCCTTGGGACGACCTATGTCCCCCCTGAGCCGGTGGTGAAGGTTAAGGCCTCCCCCTCCGGCAATACCCCTGCTTCCTGTCCTTCTCAAACGTGTTCCCATGCTGGAAGGGGATTCCTGCCCAGTCAGGCGGGCTTTTGGGAGGACTGGGATTACGAATAGCTTGCTCAGGAGGTGAGACACATTGAACTGTGACAGATCGCCGCCGAAAGGGCCTCGAATGTAACCTTTGAGATCTAAGGACTATAAAAATTTAAGGAGTGATATCAGTGAAGAAATTGCTTGCGTTAGTCGTCCTCGTTATCTCCCTCTGTGCGGTCCAGGCCTCCTGGGCCTCCCAGCCCTATCTGGGCAGGGGAACCTGGAACTTCACCGGAACTGGCACCGGAACCGTGGCCGGATCTAGTGAGACGGTATCCGCCGTCATCAGCGGCGTCGCCAGGGTGGAATCCACCGGAGAGGCCGGGGATGAGTGGATCACCAGATTTATCGAGGAATCCACGTGGAAGTTGAGCAGCACCAACGGTTACACTCAGACCTACTCTCTCAGGGAAGATATTCCAATGAACTATCACAACACCGACAACACCTACACCTTCTCCGACGGCGGTCTGACCTGGCACTGCGTCATACTGGACGAGAACACCGCCACCATGACCTGTAAGGGAACCACCTACATCGAGGGCTATCGGGCGACGGTCAACATAACCTACAACGCTAAAAGGGATGGAGTGCCTGAGACTCCGACCCCGACACCGACTCCAGACGTGCCGGGATCATCCTCCGACAGCGGCGGCGGTGGCTGTACCGTTGGGGCCTTCTCCCCTCTTATGGCCCTTCTCCTCGTTCCTGTACTGTTGCTTCGTAGATAAAGTTAAAAGGCAGGGCTTTACGCTCTGTCTTGACTTTACCCTCAAAAAGGAAGATTATCTTTTTTAGGATGTTTCATTTATGAATTGGAGGTATCAGCTATGCGTTTGGATTTGCACCTAGTTCCCGTCAAAGGCAACACCGTTCGTCTCCCAAGGGCCAACCTGCACCTGGTTCAGGCCATGATCTACGGTCTTTTCGAGAAGTCCTTCGCCCAGGTCCTCCACGATGTGGGCTTCGAGAGGGATAACCGCCGCTTCAAGCTGTTTTCCTTCTCCTGGCCCAAGGGACAGGGCAGGCCCAGGATGGAGGACGGGGCCATCTCCTTTGAGGCCCCTCTTCAGGTGGTGGTAACCTCACCTCTAAACCGCATTCTGGAGCAGATATCGGGAGGGGCACTGTGCGGCGGGCCGCTCAGAATCGGGAACAACGAGCTCGAATGCGTTGAGGTAAAGGTGTTTCGCCCCGCCCCAAAGAACAACTCGGTAACCGTAAAGGCTCTCTCCCCTATAACCTGCTACACCACCGAGCCAGAGTCTGGCGACCGAAAGCCTTTCGTACATTATCACGGCCCGAAGGACCAGGAGTTCGCCGCCCAGATTGACGGCAACCTGAAGAAGAAGTTCTCCCTCATATACCCCGGCGAGGAGATACCTCAGGAGGTGGTGAAGGTCATACCTCTTGGGGAGCCGAGAAAACAGGCCGCCATGTTCAGGCCTAAAGACACCGTCCCTATCGTGGGATGGTGGGGAAAGTATCGGCTGGAGGGCCCGGACGTTCTGCTACAGCTGGCCCTGGACGCAGGCATAGGGGCAAAGAACTCCGGCGGCTGGGGATGCCTGGAGGCACCGGAGAGGTGAGCGGTTTTTTCGTGAGAAAGGAGCGATGAAATGCCCAATGAGAAGCTATTGAGATTCGGGAGGGCCGGTCACTTCTGGCAGGACTGTGGACTGCTGGGGCTTTGGTCCATGTTGAAGGATATCTGCCAGGGAGACGTAAAGCTCTCCCTGGACTCGGAAGGGCTTTCCCTTGAGGGAGAGCCTTCCCTAATGGAATCGGCTCTTATGGCCGCCTACGACAGGCTAGTGGCCCGATACTACGATGTCTCCACCCAGAAACAGCGGGACAACAAAGAGGGATACAACTTCTATCTGGACACCAAAACCGAGACCTTCGTTCCCTTCCCTAAAAAGAAGACCTACGGCATAGCCCAGATGGTCTACGACAACCCACCGTCGGCATCCGTAACCCAAGTCGGCTGGAAAAAAGGTAAAGCAGGGGATCTCCCCGATAGTCTGGCCCAACTTCAGCCTTCGCTGGACCGTTTTCTGGACCAGCAGGGTCTTAAGCCCACGGGTAAAAACCTTTTGCTGGACGGACCGAACGAGATTCGACCGAAAGCGGAGCTCTTTATGTCGGAGGAGGGGAAAAAGGGAAAGAACGTCTGTGCCCTGTGCGGAGGAAGGACCTCTAAGGCGGTGGACGTAAAATCCACCGTCTTTCCCCTGCTTGGAGGCAACAGCGCAGGGCTTTCTTTCAATCCCGAGGGGGGAAAGCCTGATAAAGCCTGCTGGAAGTGCGCCTTTACCGGTCTCTTTACCCCCGCTGTAGGCCTTTTCAGGTCCTCCGGCGGAATGCTGTTCGCCTACTTCCCCTTCAGCAGCTCCATGGAGGCCCTAAAGGAGTTTTTGCCCTCAATGAAGGCCATGAAGGACGAGGACCCTAACGGCTATTACAACTTCGACATAAGGCTTGGGGATTATTTCAGCAGGGAAAGCGAGATGACCCTGGCCTTTCTCCATCACCTCTACGTCACCCTTAAAAATCACCGAGGGGAGGACGATCCTCTTGAAATAGACGAGCTGCTGGACCTGGTTTCCTCCCAGGGGGATCTGGGCTTTTACGTACTCGCTGCGGACCCCCATACCCAGCCTAAGGGCATCAAATCCCTGTGGCCTTTTACCGACACTCGGTGGATATTCAGGCTCTTTGACTGCCTGGAAAAAGAGGGTAAAGACCTGAAAAAGGTCATGGCGCTCCTCGTCGACTGGGACGCCAAAAAGGACAAGACCCTGATAAGAGACCGGATATGCAGGGCGATGCTTAACGGAAGGTCGATCTTAGAGGCCACCGAAAGGCTCGTGTATCACCTGTTCGGAGGAAAGGACAGGGCCTACATAGCGCCCTTGGTGGATTTCGTGGTCTTTTACGAGAAAAACGGAAGGAGGACTGTTGGTATGAAAGACGAGTATCGTGAGGCGGCGGTTCGGTTGGGCAAGAGAATCGGTTCCATAGCTGGCTCCAACGACAGGGAAAAAGGTGAGAAGCGGGGCAGAAGCTGCCTCTACTCCCTCAGACGGAGCCGTTCTATGGTCACTTTTATGGAGCAGCTTAACCGGTTGCAGTTTAGGATGGCAGGGGGGCTGGTGATCCCGCCGGACATATACGGAGGGGCTCTCTCAGAGGCCAATTTCCAAGAGTTTAAGCAGTATTGCATGATCTGTGCCCTTAACAGCTATTTCGCCGCCCAGAGCTCCAAGCAGGGCAATAATACCCAGGAGGTGCTGTAACCATGAAGAACAACTGCCTTACCGTGACCTATCTCGTCAAGACCAGCCTCGCCAGCCTCAACGGAAGCGACAAAGAGGCGGACAACCTCTCCAGTATCAAGAAGTTCACCAGCGGCGACGCCGAATATCCCTACGGATCCTCCCAGTGGACCAGGAGGGGTCTCAGGGATCAGCTCGGAGCCATGGGCTGGCCTCTCTCCCAGGGACAGGCCGCCACTATCGACAAAGGGGCCGCCACCACCTTGCAGGATCCCGCCTCCTATATCGACGACGATCTCTTTGGCTTTATGGGAACCGTCAAGGGGCAGGCTGCGACCAAAAGGACCTCTCCCGTCAGGGTATCACCTCTGGTCGCCCTCTCTCCCTTCCGTGGAGACCTGGATTTCGGGACCAACTACATGTCCGTCAAAGACGGAGGAAATCCCAATATCTTCGAGACCGAGATCCACTCGGGTTTCTATCGTGGAACGGTCCTCATAGAGCTGGACAGGGTCGGTGCGGACGAGGGATTTAAGGCTCCCCTCTCCTCCGACGAAAGGGCAAAGAGGGTCAATGCCCTTCTCGATTCCCTCAGGGTTCTCTGGAGCTCGGGCAGACAGAGCCGTTATCTCGCTGACATCTCCCCTAAGTTCGTGGCTGGGGCCCTTATGAGCGCCAAAAACCCCCTCTTCCTCGAGTCCCTGCTGGTTCACTGCGACGACGTTCCCGAAGCTCCCCTCGCCGGTGCTTTGGAGGCCTGTGGCTCTTTGGTGACCGAGCACGTCTATGGAGCCAGGGACGGAGTCTTTGGGGCGGTCCCCGAGGGAACCTGTCCTATCGGCAAGGCCTTCGACATCATGAAGAACTGGGTGGACCGGGCTTACTCCGAGGGAGTGTAGGGCCATGGAGGCTCTACAGGTTTTGAGGCTGGGCCTTCGGGCCCAGTCCGCCTCCTTCAGGGTTCCTGAATGTCATGGTTTTCAGCCGACCCTGCCTCTGCCTCCCCTCACCGCCATGACGGGAATCGTCGGGGCCGCCTTGGGACTGGACTATCTTTCCGCTCAGGATTACGTCGTCCGAAAGGGCATCCGTTTCGGGGTTATAGGCACCTCCGACGGAAGGGCGAAAGACCTTTGGAAACATAGAAAGATAAAGGGCAAGGAGACCATAACCTCCGTTTTGATAAGAGAGCTTATGATAGGGCTCAAGACCGAGATATTCCTGGTCTCTAAGGACAGCGGTACCATCGAGGAGCTGAGAGGGGTTTTTAATTCCCCTAAATACGCCCTTTCCCTGGGGAGCAGCGACGATCTGGCCCTTTGGGATACTCCTGTGGCTATGAGGGACGTATCCTTGGTCCCGTTGAGGAGGCTAAAGAATACCCTTGTCAGGGGAAGTCTCGCCGGTCGCTGTCGCATGTCGATAGACCTTAAAAACGTCCCTCTGAACAGGCCGATCCATCCCCCTATGGTGTCTTTGCTCCCCACCAGCTACGAGGGAGTCAAAGGCGAAAGACGGGTCGTCGCAAAGGAGCCCTTTACCTTCGTGGACAACGAACTTGAGCTTGAACAGGATGTCATGGGAATAGTGTGGGAGAACAAGGGGGTTCCCCTGCTGTGATTTGGTACGCAAAGCCCGATCAGACTTACAGACAGCACCTAATGGCGACCTTCGATGGATGGCGTTCCATAATGGAGCGCCATCGTGGCCCTTTGGACAGGCTAGAGGGGCTTTACGGAATTCCCTCCCGGTCACTCATGGCGTGGTCCCTCCTGGCCCTGTCTTTGCACGACCTAGGCAAACTGTCCGAGCCCTTTCAGAGGCGAATGGAGGCGGTCAGGGCGGGAAGAAGATGTACCGACGAAAACTATCGTCACGAAATGCTATCCCTTCCCTGGGTTTTCAGGGCAGAGGCCGCAATCTGGAAGGACCTGAATTTGCCTAACTTCCCCCTGGCCTCTTTGGCGGTCCTGGGACATCATCTCCCGGTGGACTCGGAGCTCAGCCGCTTTGACAGGGAGAGGCGTTGGGCGGAGAACAGCTCCAAAGACGACCCCGAGATCTACCCCGATGGGGCTGACCATGGTCTGGACATAGCGAAAGAGATGTTCGACCGGATGGGGTATGTTTTTCCCGATTTTAGCCCTCCCCAAAAATGGGTTCCCTACGGTGAATCATACAGGCTTATGGGAAAACAGTTGCCTCTCCTGATGGAAAGGGGGCTAGGTGGGAATTGGGCGATGGCGAGAGATCTACTGGTGTTCATCAAAGGGAGCCTCTGCACCGCCGACTGGCTTGGTTCCGCCGGCAAGGTCTTGGCTCCGGCGGTCCGCTGCGACGAGAAGAGCCTTGGGGAAGTGGTTCGGGCCCGGTGCGAGAATCGAGGCACCGCTTTTACAGGCTTCCGTCCCTTTCAGGTGGAGATGGGCTCTATCGACGGTAATGGCCTGGTCGTCGCTCCTACCGGAAGCGGCAAAACCGAGGGCTCTTTGCTCTGGGCCCTCAACAAACTCGGGCAGGAGGATCGCAGGATACTCTATCTTTTGCCGACCAGAAACACCGCTACCGCCATGTGGAGGCGGCTGGGAGACATCTTTGGGGAGGATAACGTTGGGCTGGCTCACTCAACGGCTTTTCTCGACAGACAGGGAGAGGATGAGCCTGACGACGGCAAATCGAGGCTTGAATCCCTCCAGGACGGTGTATTTATAAAGCCCATAACAGTTGGCACCGTCGATCAGCTCTTATCCTGTTCCTTCTCCTGGGGAAGATGGCCCATGAAGGAGTTCTTCGCATCCAATGGGGCCATCATTTTGGACGAAATACACTGTTACGACGGCTGGACCATGGGCCTGATCTCCTCGGCTATAGACCGTTTCTCCCGCACAGGGGCTGAGTTTTTGGTCATGACCGCCACCATGCCCATGTCGGCCCAGAATTTTTTCTCCCGAAGGCTGGGGGCTCCTGTGTTGCGAGGTTTGGTCACCTCTCCCGATAGGTCTGTTTCCGTGAGAGATCTTCCCCTTGACGACCCATCGGTTCTGGACGATATCAGAAAATCGGTGTCTATGGGAAAAAAGACCATGGTTGTGGCAAACTCCATCGACCTGTGCCAGAGGATAACCAGGGAGCTTGGGGACCTATCCCCTCTCTGTCTACACAGCCGTTTTATCATGAAAGACAGGGTTGAGCTGGAGCGTAAGGTGGAAGGTGCGTCGTTGCTCATAGCGACACAGGTTGTAGAGGTTTCACTTGACTTGGATTACGACGTTCTCTTCACCGAATGTGCTCCCCCGGATTGCCTAATACAGCGTTTTGGAAGGATAAACAGGCGAGGACGGGAGGGTGTCGTCGGCGAAATAGTGGTCTTACGGTATTCCGACGTGGCCTGCAAGATCTACTCCGACGACGGCGGTGGCAGAATATTGGAACGGACCATAGAAGAGCTTCCTCTCGGTATCGATGGGCTTGTGGACAGGGTTTACGGCGAAATCTCCCCTGAAGATGTCCCCAGATACAGGGACGGCAAGCTGAAAGGGGATGAATCCGCTAAGGATCTTCTTGGGGTGTGGGACAGTGCCGGGCGAGAGAAGGACCAAAAGACTAGAATAAGCTCCTATCCTACCGTTACCGTTATACCTCAGTCCCTTTTCGACGTTATCGCCGAGATTCCCCTTCCTCAGTGGCGTCGTTACAGCCTCGACGTTCCGGTATGGTACGCCAAAGATCACTCCTCCGCCCACAGAGGGCAAATTCTCTGCGACATGACCTACGATCCTTTCTTAGGCGGGATCCTGGAGCCATCCATAGAATCCTGCTTCGCATAAAACATTAAGGAGGTGGTCCCGTGAACTCGGAGACCATGGAAATCGGAGGCACTCTGGTTCAGAGTGCCTCCGTCTGTTCTAGACAACTTTGGCTTGAATCTCGGAAAATATCTCAGGATCAGGGCAACGATCATCTCCTGATAGGGAGATTGATAGACGGAAACTCCTACAGTCGAGACAGAAAAAGCGTTCCCTTCGGGGCCAACAGGTTTGACGTTATGAGGACCGAGGGCACGACCTTGGTTATCGGCGAGATAAAGAAAAGCAGTAAGTCTATAGAGGCGGCTAGAATGCAGCTTTGTCACTATCTTTATGAGCTGTCTCTGTCCGGCGTGGACGCCAAGGGGGTGCTTATGGTTCCAGCTGAGAAGCGACGGGAGGAAGTTATCCTTTCGCAGGAGGCCATAAAAAACCTGTCGGATCTGTACGGCTATATAAGGGAAATCTGCGGAAAGGAAAACCCTCCGTCGCCACAGTGGTGTCGCTACTGCAATGGCTGTGCCTACGCTGAGTTTTGCTGGAGCTAGAAAAGAGGTGATTTAAGTGGGAAAGACTGTTTATATCTTCTCGTCCGGTGACCTTAAGAGAAAGGGAGACACCATTGTCCTTGAGACCGAAGAGGGCAGAAAGCACTTCCCCGTGGAGACGACGGACGAACTGCTGATTTTCGGTGAGGTCAACGTCAACAAGCGTTTTTTGGAATTCTGCACGGAAAAGCAGATGGGACTGCATTTTTTCAACCATCACGGATACTATCAAGGCAGCTATTATCCCAGGGAATACCTGAACTCCGGAGCGGTTATCCTCGCCCAGGCAAAGCACTTTGTCGATAACCACAAAAGGATGGATATAGCCAGGCGATTCGTCGAGGGGTCTATGGACAACATGAGGATAGTCCTCCATTATTATCGAAGGCGCGGAGTTGATAGAGTTATACCTGCCCTGTCCAGAATAGAGGAATATCGAAACGTAATGGTCGGTGCGGTTAACGTCTCGGAGCTAATGGGCCTTGAGGGGAACGGTCGAGAGGCATATTACAGTGCCTTCGATCACATCACCGGAGGGGGCTCCTTCGCCTTCGACGTCAGATCTCGTCGGCCTCCTCAGAACAGGATGAATGCCCTGATCAGCTTCCTAAACTCTATGTGTTACGTCACCGCCCTGTCTCAGATATACCGAACCCACCTGGACCCTCGGATAGGATTTTTACACGAGACCAACTTTCGCCGATTCAGCCTGAACTTGGATGTAGCGGAGATATTCAAGCCAATCCTGGTCGATAGGATTATATTCTCCCTGATAAACAAGAAGGTCATCCAGGCCAAGCACTTCGACGACGGCCCCTCCGGTGGGATCTACCTCCAGGAGTCAGGGCGGAAGATAGTGGTATCGGCCTGGGAGGAGCGGTTGCAACAGACCATCGACCATCCAAGGCTCAAGAGAAAGGTAAGCTATCGGGGGCTTATGAGGATGGAGGTCCACAAGCTGGAGAAGCACATACTAGGGGATCAAACCTATGAACCTCACGTCTCTGGGTGGTGAGCGCTGGTGTTTGTTATAATGATATACGACGTAGGAGAGAGACGAGTCGCTAAGATGTTGAAAACAGGGCGAAAGTACCTCAACTGGGTTCAAAACTCCGTCCTTGAGGGCGAGCTCTCCGAGGGACTTCTCGCGAAACTTAAGGCGGAGGTTAAGCAAAAAATAGACCATGAATCGGATAGCGTTATATTCTACACCTGGCGGAGTGAGAGATATACAGCTAGGGATGTTATTGGGATAGAGAAAAATGAACTAGCCCTTATTGTCTAAGGAGCTGAATGTCTCTGTCGACCTCCGATAAGGTAAAAACCCCGGGGGATCGACAGAGACATATTTTTTTGCCTCCTAGGCACTTGAATTCAGTGGTAGCATGGTGTAGAATAACCTCAGTCGTCGAATTTTTATCTGTTTTGCAGGGGTATTTAAGGGGCTCTCCCGAGATGATTAAACACCTAAACCCTTGCA
>NZ_FXBB01000035.1:24119-25071 GCF_900177735.1 Dethiosulfovibrio salsuginis
CAACTTTCGGATGTCCCTATGAGGAATGGAAACTGTCCTCTTTTTCCCGCTTTGTGAGCTCATTCCACTTTCGGATGTCCCTATGAGGAATGGAAACAAAAAGTGTCCAAACCCGCCACGTGGAGGCGTCCGGCTTTCGGATGTCCCTATGAGGAATGGAAACCTATTTTTGTGGCGGCCTCCTGCGCCTGGATGTCGCCTTTCGGATGTCCCTATGAGGAATGGAAACCGCAGCTAGTTCCGTCGCCCGCGAGCCACTCGCCGACTTTCGGATGTCCCTATGAGGAATGGAAACGGTTGGGAGCGAGGTCTACGACCCCCTGTGCGGCCTCTTTCGGATGTCCCTATGAGGAATGGAAACTCGACACCTCCAGACCCAGAGACACCGGGTTCGACTTTCGGATGTCCCTATGAGGAATGGAAACTAGAGTTAGTGAGAGTTACTCTATCTGCTCTCTGGCTTTCGGATGTCCCTATGAGGAATGGAAACTTTCCTTCCGGTCACACACCCACTTGTAGTGCCGGCTTTCGGATGTCCCTATGAGGAATGGAAACCCTCCAGCCCCCCTATTCCCCCAAGAGCTTCCTCCCTCTTTCGGATGTCCCTATGAGGAATGGAAACCCCCCCTTTATTACTTTAGTTTGCTCTCCATCCTTGCTTTCGGATGTCCCTATGAGGAATGGAAACTTTTGTTCCTCCTTATAGTCGATCATGCCATTCTTCTTTCGGATGTCCCTATGAGGAATGGAAACTCGTAGGCAGATTGGTCATCTACCATTCCTATTACCTTTCGGATGTCCCTATGAGGAATGGAAACCATTCGAGGATTGCCAAGCGGTTCGAGTCGATCCATCTTTCGGATGTCCCTATGAGGAATGGAAACCGTCTTTGTCGCCGGTGTATTCGAGGATATCCTCCTTTCGGATGTCCCTATGAGGAATGGAAACGCCT
>NZ_FXBB01000036.1 GCF_900177735.1 Dethiosulfovibrio salsuginis
CCTGCGGTAGACGAAGAAGTGGACACCTTCTACCACCCTCAGCTGACTTTGGAACTGAAAGCCGATGCCGTCGAACGGCTGAGGAACAAGCTAGGGCGTTTCATCCTAGCCACCAGCGCAGTTGGTGAAGGCTCCCCCTCTGCTGAGGAGATCCTATCCACGTATAAAGACCAATCCTCGGTGGAAAAGGGCTTCAGGTTCCTGAAAGACCCCTCCTTCCACGCATCGGAAATCTACCTCAAAAGGCAAGAGCGCATCGAAGGGCTCATGCTTCTGATGGTGTTTGCCCTGGTCGTCTATAACCTAGCGGAGATGGAGCTTAGAGAGAAACTCTCAAAAGCAGGGGAGAGCATACCTGATCCTAACGGCAAGCCCATGAAATCCCCCACTCTGAAAAGGTTATTCGGGATCTTCTCCCGAATATCGGTTCTGGTCCTTCAGGACGAGGCCACAAAAGCCATGCAGGTGATGAACCTCAAAGACACCCACAAGCGGGTTCTGTGCCTTTTCGGAAGGGATTTTGAGCGATATTATGAAAATAGCCCTGCCTTGCCCGAAAGTAGTTTAATTCAAATCTAGTCGTTGTTAATGCGGAAAGTCGGATGAAATAGAACGCCGTCCCGGCACAGCCGGGACGGCGTAGTTTATTAGTTCACTCCACCAGGGGTTCTCTGTCGTTAGGGAAGTATATCCTGAGATGGGTTACGTCCCTCAGGCCGTTATCCTGCCGTCCCTCTACCTCCGGTAGCCATCTCCAGGGGCCTCCGTTAATGCGACACAGGACAAGAGATCTTCTGCCGTAAGCGGTCCATATTCCCTTAGGGGAGAGGGCCTCTTGGTCCTCCTTCTGTACTGGGCCGGGGATGAGGAATCCCCCAAAAAGAGGTCCGTTGCCTGCCAGGGGAGAATCTCCCTCGGAGGCGATTATCATCCATTGGGTCATCGACCACATATGGGCCATCTCCGGCGAGTCGCCGTGTTTTATGGGGACTATCTGAAAACCGCCGATAGATCCGTAGGGAGACGTCGATATATCTATAACCCCTGGATGGTTTGCCCTCAGCCTGCCCACCGATTGGTAAAGGGTTCCGTCGAACCGGCCTGTGCCGCCTACGGGCCTTATTACCTTTCCTATCACAGAGGTTCCCGACGAACTCAGGAGCTCTATCGATCCCCCTGGCCTGTTCTCTATGTCCACCATAGTCGGGATGTCCTTCCGGTCTACCTCTATCACTATAGTGTCTCCAGGTAAGGGCATCTCTACGTCCGACAGCGGCCTGATTTGACCGGATCTTTTAACGTAAACCTCGCTTCCCGATGGAGGAGTCCAGGCTCCAAAAAGGCCTATACCTCCTTTTCCCTTCAAAACGACGGCGGTTCCTGCGGTAGCAGCCGGTGCGATGGTGTCCGATGGGACCACGCTGATAGTCCTTCCTTTCCCCTTCTCCACCGACAGCAGTATATGGATCGCGTTTACCGCCGAGGCACAGGTATGACCTGGCTTTCCCCAGCCGCTGGCGGTGTAGGCGGGGTAACGGGAGGACGTAGGTATAGATACGACCTCTCCAAGAGGGTAGACCGAGTCGCCCATCCTCGCCTTGGCTTCCTCCCCTTTTATAAGAGGTATCTCTATAGACCACCTGAGATGAGAGTGAGCGACGGAGGGGAATATTAAGAGGGCTACTGTAAGCGCTATAAAAAATCTTCTTGTCAAGACTAACTCCTCCTTAGATCATGTCGGGAAAAAACCATATAGACCACAGGTTTCCCCCGAGATGGTATAGGGCAGAGGGGGCTACCGAGCGGTGTCTATACTTAAGAAAACCCATCACAAGGCTGGGGAAGAACGTAGCCAGCCTTAGCCAATGTACCTTTATAAAAAGGTGGCACAGGGCGAATATAACCGATACCGCTACTATAGCCCAAAGGGGACCTACTATCCTGGACGCCAGAGACTGTAGCCATCCTCTGAAAAAAACCTCCTCCACTACTGCAGCTACCGCCCCCGCTGCCATAAGGGCCATCAGAGATCCTATAGGTATCTGACGGGGCAGAGTTCCCTCTGGCCAGTTTAGGGCTATGAAAGTCAGAGGCACAAGGGTAAGGATCAGGGCGATAGAGGTATCCGCGATGGATCTTTTGGAGAGTCTCCATACCAGGCCGTAATCTTCAAGGCTTTCCTTCCTTAAATAGCACCAACCGTAGGGACCGTAGAGCATAAGAGCCGCTATGGCTAAAGGTATCAATCTTTGACTCTCCTCAGGTTTATGTATATGAGGACGAATATAAACGCCGGTATGACAGGACCTATCGCTACCCACCAGCTTGATGTCCACAGATATATGGCTAAAGACGCCAGGGATATCATTAAAACCATGTTTATCCAAAAAGCTCTCGTCCAGCGGGGTTTATGTCTCTTCGCCGACATAGCCCCCAGAAAAATGGATAGGCCGGACGTAACGATAAGTAGCCATAATGTTATAAAGGACAAGTTTTTTGTCTGAAAATCATACATAAACGATCACCTCTGAAAAACCTCTGCCTTGACAGCCTAGGCGGCCATGGTAGTATAGTACCGCTCTTTTTGCTACTTGATAGGATGGCTCTGTCTTGGACAAGTATAGCAGAATAGTGCTTTTGATTCATATAAGGTTTGATGCCCTATCGATCGGTGGGGCTCAGAAAATATATCTTAGAAAGCGATGGTGGCGATGGAAAAAGCCGGTGGTTCCGTAGGGATTCTTGTTCTTGCTGCTGGAAAGGGGACCAGGATGAAAAGTGAGTCTCCTAAGGTTATGCAGCCTCTTTTAGAAAACCCTATGTTGCACTACGTGCTGAAAGCCTTCGGATCTGTAGGGGAGACCGCTGTGGTGGTCGGTCACCGTGGGGAGATGGTCCAGTCCTACCTATCCCGGTCCTGGCCGGATGTCAAAACGGTGTGGCAGAGGGAACAGCTTGGGACTGGACATGCGGTGATGGAAGCTCAGTCCTGGATATCCCGTTTCGACAAAGTGCTTGTGGTAAACGGCGATATGCCCCTTATGACCGAAGAGATACCTAACTCTCTCCTTGAAGCTCACGAGGGAGGGTGTTCCTTCCTAACCATGGAGCTGGACGATCCTGAGGGATACGGTCGGGTGGTAAGAGGGGCTAAGACCTGCATAGTGGAGCAGAAAGACTGTCTTCCTGAGCAACGGGGCATCAAGGAGGTCAACGCAGGTGTCTACCTTATGGACGTGGTTCCCCTTTTGGACAGCCTTAAGGGATTGGGACGAAAAAACGCCCAAGGTGAGTATTATCTCGTCGACGTCATAGAGGCTTTTCAGGATTTAGGCCTCCCCGCCAAGCCTGTGGTGGTCGACGACCCCGATAGCCTGTTAGGGGTCAACGATCCTGCAGGGCTGGCCCAGGTCGGAGCCATCCTGAGGGACCGTTATGTGGCGAAATGGATGGCCGCAGGGGTTAAGTTTGTGGATCCTAAATCGGTATGGATCGGGCCCGACGTGGTCTTTCAGGGAGAGGCCATGGTTTATCCTGGGGTCCAGATATGGGGGAACTCCACCGTAGGCGTCAACGCCTCGTTAGGCGGTTTTTCCGTCCTCCGAGATGTCTCTATAGGGGAAAATGTAGAGCTTCAGGGCTATTGTTTTATCGAAAACTCCACCCTCAGAGCGGGATCTAAAGCCGGTCCCTTCTGCTACATCCGTCAGGAGTCGGTGGTCGAGGAGAAGGGGTTTGTCGGCAAATTCGTCGAGGTTAAAAAAAGCCTGATCGGCAAGGGGAGCAAAGTTCCTCACCTGTCCTATATGGGCGATGCGTCCCTTGGGGCAAACGTAAACATAGGTGCTGGAACCATAACCTGCAACTACGACGGAAAATCCAAGCATCCCACTACAATCGGAGACGGTGTCTTCGTCGGCAGCGATACTATGTTGGTTGCCCCTGTGACTTTAGGCGCTAATTCTATGACCGGAGCGGGGTCTGTCATAACGAAAGACGTGCCAGAAGGGGCCTTAGCCATAGGAAGGGCAAGACAGAGAAATATCGAGGGTTGGGGAAAAAAGACTACGGAGGGTTCAAGGGATGACGACAAATAGCAGAAAAATAGTGGTGATGTCCGGTACGGCACATAAGGAATTTGCGGAAAAGATATGTGCTGAGCTGAAACTTCCCCTGGGGAGGGTAAACCATTTCAGGTTTTCCGACGGAGAGATAGGTCTCTCTATCGAGGAAAGCGTAAGAGGAGCGGACGTATTCGTAGTTCAGCCCACCAGCAATCCTGTAAACGAGAATCTGATGGAGTTGCTCATAATGGTGGATGCCCTTAAAAGGGCCTCTGCCTACCGTATAAACCTGGTTATACCCTACTTTGGCTATGCCAGACAGGACAGAAAGACCAAGCCTAGAGACCCTATCTCCGCTAAACTGGTGGCTAACCTTCTGGAGAGCACCGGTGCTCACAGGGTCATAACCGCCGATTTGCACGCCGGTCAGATCCAGGGATTTTTCGATATTCCTGTCGATCACCTTATGGGTGTTCCTCTTTTGGCTTCCCATTTCAAGAAGACCTTGGCCAAAGAGCTGGAGAACAGGGAAGTTATCGTCGTAGCTCCCGACGTAGGAGGAGTGGTCAGGGCCAGGAAGTTCGCCGTTATGCTCAACTCCGACCTGGCCATAGTTGACAAGAGGAGATCTCACGAAGTGGCCAATTACTGCGAGGTTATGGCTATAATAGGTGACGTGAAAGACGAGATAGCCATACTGGTCGACGATATAATAGATACCGCCGGTACCATCGTCAACGCAGCTAAAGCTTTGAAAGACAGAGGGGCGAGAAAAGTTTACTGCTGTGCTACCCATGGAATACTGTCAGGCCCCGCTATGGATAGGCTCGATTCCGATGCGGTGGACGGAGTTATTCTGACCGACAGTATAAAGTTGCCTCAGGAGCGAAAGTTGGATAAAATTGTCCAGTTGTCCATAGCCCCTCTTTTCGCTGAAGCGATCAGAAGGGTTCACAACGATAGTTCTGTCAGCAGTCTATTTGACTAGCTTAAGAAGATTTATAATATTTTGAGGAGGAATTTTTATGGATTTTGTAAAACTGAACCTTGAGAAGAGAGAGGCCTGTGGAAAAGAGGCCTGTGGCAGGCTCCGCCGTTCCGGCTTTATACCTGCGGTGCTCTATGGACCGGACTACAAAGAGGCTCTCAGCCTTCAGATAAAGACCGAGGAGTTTATGCCTATACTCAGGGGAAACTATTGGAACACCCTTAAGTTTGACGTAACCCTCCCCTGCGGCACCACCGAGATGTGTATCATAAAGGATCTGACCAGAAACTTCGTAAACGACGAGGTCCTTCACGTTGACTTCTACCAGATGGTAAAAGGTCACAAGATCACCGTCCGTATCCCTATAGAGATAGTCGGTAAAGACGTATGCGCTGGCGTCAAGGCCGGTGGTAAGTTCGCCCAGTACGCCAACGAGGTGGAGATCTCCGTTCTTCCCAGGGAGATCCCTGACACCGTCGTGCTCGATGTATCCAACCTCGATGCAGGTACGGTAGTTTCTTTCAGCGATCTCGATCTTCCTGAGAGCGCGGAGATCTCCAAAGGCTTCTCCGGCTCTGTGGCTGAGGTCAGCGCAGTGAAGACAGGAGAGTAGGTAACAAAAGGTCGTGAAACTGGTCGTAGGGCTAGGGAATCCGGGGATAAGGTACGTTCAGACCAGACACAACGTAGGATGGATGACTATCGACGGTCTAGTGGATCGTCTATCCCCAGGAAAACCTCAGGAGAGGTTTCACTCTCAGCTATGGGGGCCTGTGATGGTGGAGGGGGAGAAACTCTTTCTGATGAAGCCCTTGACCTTTATGAACGCCAGCGGAGAGGCTGTCAGAGAGTTTGCCAGATATCATCCTCTCGAGCCGGAGGACATATTGGTGGTGTTCGACGAGGTCGCCCTCGACACCGGACGTATCCGTATCAGATCGAAAGGCTCCGCCGGAGGTCATAACGGGATGAAGTCCATAATAGCCTGTATGGGCAGTGGGGATATCCCTAGGCTTCGTATAGGCATAGGCCCGAGGCCAGAGGTCATCCCTATGGTCGACTTTGTCCTCGGTCGCTTCAGGGAGGAAGAACAGCCCTCGCTATATGAGGCCCTGGATGAATCGGTAAAAGCCTGCCTGATGTGGTGTCATCGTCCTGTGGAAGAGGTAATGAACAAGTTTAACTGATATGGTGGCGGGCGAGGTGTTTTCTCGTCCGTCTTTTTTTATCCTATTAGGAGAGAAGGGGGTTGGGGTGAGAAAGGTATTTTTGCCTTTTTCCGGATCCGTTCGTCCCTGGATTTGTTCCGAGGAGACCGGGGCTATCGTCCTACTGCCCGACGAACGACAGGTTAGCCAGTTTATCTCCGATGGCAAGGCTATCCTTCCTGATGTCGATTTTATCTCTCTCCCGGAGATACCTCTAGAAAAGGGGTCCATAGAGGATATCTCCTATCCATCATCAAGAGGTTATATATTCTCCCGGTGGATAGAAGAGGGAGGGGTGATGGTCTCTACTCCTGGAGGCCTTGTGGCCCCTCTGGCGGAGCCCGGTGGGGCAATCCAACTAAAAGTAGGCGACCGGTTTGGAAGGGATAGATTTATCTCCTGGCTGGAAGAACAGCGCTTTATCCGATCCGATCTGGTCTGGAAGGCGGGAGATTATGCGGTAAGAGGAGGGGTCGTCGATTGCTTCGACCCTTCTTCAAAGATGGCTGTGAGGGTGTCGTTTTTCGACGATGAAGTGGAGGATATGAGGCTTTTCTCCACAGGGGACCAGAGAACCAGATATTCAACCGATGAGTGGACCTTTCGCTCCGTCTGGAGTGGAGAAGGGGGACCTAAGCTCCCTCTCTATCCCTCCAGGCTGATAGTCTTCGATCCTCCTAGGTGTCGTTCCTGCTTCGACGGATTTCGATGGCTGTGGAACGAGATTTCCAGCATCGATCTGCCGGAGGATAGATGGGACCGCTGGCTGGAGTCAGCCTCGTCTTTGGTCTTTTTTGAGACTTTTAAAGGGCCGGGCCAGGAGGAGCTAAATATATCCGAGCCTCCAAGGTTCAGGGGGAACCTGTCGGTTTTTAAGGAGCAGCTTTCCCTCTGGGAAAAAAAGGGTTTTGAGGTCCTGGCTAGATCGGCTACCGGACCTCCTTCAGGACTGGAGGAGGTCAGCTGGGAGAACCGCCCTGTATCCTCCGGTTTTATCGATTGGGATAAAAAAGTCGTCCTTCTATCGGACGTAGAGCTATTTGGCCTTCATTCAGCCGCAGTCTCGGAGGAAGATGTAATTCCCTCAGAGCTGAACCTTTTTCTGGAGGAAGGGGCATGGATGGTGCATAAAGACCATGGCCTCTGCAGGTATTCGGGCACCGAGGTAGTCAAGACAAAGTTTGGCTCTCAGGAACTGCTGGTGCTCTCTTTTCACCGTTCTCAGAGGCTGATGCTCCCTGTGACCTCTATGGATAAAGTATCCATCTACGGCGGTGAGATTAGCGACGATCTATCGCCGGACGTTTTAGGATCATCTAGATGGAAAAACGCCCTGATCAAGGCGGAGAAAAGGATAGAGGAGGAGGCGTCGGAGCTTCTGGAGATATACGCTAAAAGGCGGCTCTCATCCGGTAAGGCTTTCCCTGTAGACGACGAGATGATGGCCCAGTTTGAGTCTATGTTTCCTCACGTGGAGACCAGAGATCAGATGGCCGCTATAGTGGACGTAAAAAGGGATATGGAGTCCAATTTTCCTATGGATCGTCTCATAGTTGGAGATGTAGGCTACGGCAAGACCGAGGTAGCCTTAAGGGCGGCTTTTAAGGCGGTTATCGGTGGATCTCAGGTCTTGGTCGTAGTCCCTACGACAGTTCTTGCTCAGCAGCATTACCGGCTCTTTCTCGGTAGAATGGCCCCTTTTGGGGTGAACGTGGAGCAGCTATCTCGATTTCTCTCCCCTCGAAAACAGGAGGAGGTAGTCAAAAGGCTCTCCGAGGGAAAAATCGACGTGGTTATCGGTACCCATAGGCTCCTTCAAAAGGACATATCGGTTCCAAAACTCGGTCTTGTGGTGGTCGACGAAGAGCACCGCTTCGGAACGGCCCATAAGGAGAGGCTCAAGAAAATCCGATCTTCGGTGGATTTTTTGGCTCTATCGGCGACTCCTATACCTAGAAGCCTGTCTATGTCCCTAAGGGGACTGAGGGACATATCGACTATAGAGACCGCCCCTATCAACAGGCCACCGGTTATAACCGTAACAGGTGCATGGGAGGATTCTCTGGTCCAAAAGGCGATAGCCAGAGAGCTTAACAGAGGAGGACAGGTTTACCTCCTTCACAACAGGGTGGAATCTATAGGGGAAAGGGCAGGCTGGATAAAAGCCCGATTCCCCGATTTCAACGTCGAGATAGCCCACGGACAGATGAATGGGAAACTGGAGGACGTTATGATGGCCTTCTACGAGGGGCAGGTGGATATCCTGGTATGCACCACCATAATAGAGAGTGGCCTGGACGTCGGAAGGGCCAATACCCTTATAGTGGAAGACTCCAGAAGCCTGGGGCTAGCCCAAATGCACCAGCTCAGAGGGAGAATTGGCAGAAGGGAGGAAAGAGGATACGTCTTTTTTCTCTATCCCTCCAACCTGCCTCTGCCTTACAGGACAGGAGAGAGACTGGACGCCATAGGACGTCTGTCCTATCAGGGAGCTGGTTACGATATAGCCAGGCAGGATCTTCTCATTCGAGGAGCCGGCGATATGCTCGGATTCTCCCAGCACGGTCACAGAGACAGAATTGGAACGGACCTATACTACAAAAAGCTCAGGGATAAAATAGACTCCCTTAAAGGGAGGGCAAGGACGGAGGTCTCTATGGATATCCGAATTCCCCTCATGATACCTTCGGACTACATTCCTCAAAATACCGTAAGGATGGCTATGTACAGGAGAATGTTCTCCGTTCAGTCGGTTCAGGACGCCCTGAACCTGAAAGGAGAGCTGGCTGATCGGTTTGGCCCTCCTCCTGATGAGGCTTTATGTCTCATATACCTGGCCCTTTTGAAGACGGAAGGGGGAAATCAGGGTATAATCCATGTCATGGTCGACGAGAAAAAGACCTCTTGTCGTCTAATGGGAAAGGAAAACGAATGGATTGGCCCGGGAGGGGCTAAAGGTATTGCCCTTTTATTTCGGAGGATAAAGGAGTGGTGTGATGGATAGTGGAGTCCTTTTTTCAAAGCTAGAGGACATAATGACACGGCTTAGGGCCCCAGGAGGTTGCCCCTGGGACAGAAAACAGACCTATAGCAGCCTTCGCTCCAACATCATAGAGGAAGCCTACGAACTGGTAGAGGCCATAGACGAATCCAACCTGGACGGTATGGCCGAAGAGGCCGGAGACCTACTGCTTCAGGTCGTCTTTATAGGTGTTATAGCCCAGGAAAGAGGGGACTTTGCCCTCTCCGACATAGTGGAATCCATATCCTCCAAGCTCATACGTCGCCACCCCCACGTTTTCGGAGATCTTTCCGCCGACGACAGCGACCAGGTTCTCAGAAACTGGGAACGGATAAAAACGGAGGAAAAGGAGAGCAAGGGAATATCAAAAGCTGTGTTCTCCGGGGTCCCGAAAGCCCTTCCTCCCCTAATAAAGGCCTTTCGGATTCAGCAAAAGGCGGCAGGTGTGGGATTTGACTGGGCAAAGGGAGATCAGGAGCCTGTTTTTGATAAAATATCCGAGGAGCTAGATGAGGTCCGAGAGGCTATGGCCAGTGGAGATAAAGACGGCCTGGTCGGGGAGATCGGAGATCTGCTTTTTTCCGTCGTAAACCTAGCTAGAAGGATGGATATCGATCCCCATCTGGCTCTGGAGAGGACTAACAATTCCTTTATGGAAAGGTTCGGTTTTATAGAGCGGTCCATCGAAGCTCAGGACAAGAGTTGGGATCAGATGTCTTTAGACGATCTGGACGGCCTTTGGGATGAAGCTAAAAAGCATAATGCGCACACAAAATCGGTATGATATAGTGTTATAAGCATTGAAGATGGAGGCGTAGTCATGACTCAGGTAGTAAAGGCAAAAGCCGGTAAGGCTAAAGTAGGAATCACCGAGACCGCACTCAGGGATGCCCATCAGTCTCTCATAGCGACCAGGCTCAGAATAGAGGATATGCTGCCCGTTCTAGAGCGTATGGACGAGGTAGGATATCACTCTCTGGAGGTATGGGGGGGGGCTACTTTCGACACCTGCATGAGGTTTCTGGACGAGGACCCATGGGAGCGTCTGAGGACACTGAGGAAGCACGTCAAAAAGACAAAACTACAGATGTTGCTCAGAGGTCAGAACCTGGTGGGATACAGACACTACGCCGATGACGTGGTTAGGGAGTTTGTGAAGAGGGCTGTCGGCAACGGGATAGACATAATGAGGGTCTTCGATGCTCTTAACGATACTAGAAACCTGGAGGTCGCAGCGGAGCAGGTCAAAAAAGAGGGTGCCCATCTTCAGATGTGCATATCCTATACCCTATCTCCCGTCCACACCAACCAGGTTTTCGTCGACCTAGCGGCCAAGATGAGGGACATGGGGGCTGACTCCATATGCATCAAGGACATGGCAGGGCTTCTGAGCCCCGTCGACGCCGATACCCTGGTAAGAGGCATAAAGAAAGAGACCGAGCTTCCCGTCCAGATCCATAGCCACTACACCAGTGGTCTTGCCTCGATGGCCTATTACGCCGCTATAGAGGCCGGTGCGGACGTAGTCGACTGCGCCATATCCCCTTTCTCCATGGGAACTAGCCAGCCGGCTACCGAATCGATGGTTGCGGCCTTAGCCAGAGGAAAGTACGACACTGGAATATCCCTGGATAACCTGATCCCCATAGCGGACCACTTTAAGGATCTTCGGAAAAAATACGATAACATATTTGTAGGCCTCAACGGCGCTGATACAAATGTCCTCATATACCAGATACCCGGTGGGATGTACTCCAACTTGGTCAGCCAGCTTAGAGATCAGTCGGCGGAACACAGGCTTAACGAAGTGCTTAACGAGGTCCCTGTGGTCAGAAAAGCCATGGGCTATCCTCCCTTAGTCACCCCTACCAGCCAGATAGTCGGCACTCAGGCGACCTTAAACGTCCTGGTCGGTGAAAGGTGGAAGATGGTCTCCAAAGAGGTTAAAAACTACTTCAAAGGCTACTACGGCAAGGCACCGGCGGAGATGGACCTTGAGGTCCAGGCCAAAATACTCGGTGACGAAAAGCCCATAACCTGTAGACCTGCTGAAAAGCTGGAGCCTGAGATGGAGAAGGCGGCCTCGGAGATAAGGGCTTGGATAACTCAGCCCGAGGACGTCCTTACCTACGTCATGTTCCCCGCTATAGCCAAGGACTTTTTGATGAAGAGATACGCAAAGATAAATCTCAGGGATATAGGCCTCGACGACACCGTCGAAGAGGCGGCTTACCCTGTATAGGAGGTTTTTTCATGAACGTTATGGATAGCGTAAACCAGCTGGTGGAATCCAGAATCAGGCCCGCACTTCAGAGTCACGGTGGAGATATAGCGGTGGTATCCTTCGACGAGGATACCGGAGTCCTCTCCGCTTCCCTTCAAGGTGCCTGTGGGACGTGCCCTTTTGCTCAGGAGACCTTGAGGATGCAGGTCGAGGCTGTTTTAAAAGAACAGATTCCTCAGGTACTCTCGGTCGTCCGAGTTTAGTTTTTGGAGAGGAGCGACCTTTATTATCAGCGAAGTTTTAGTGGAATCAGTAAAAGACGGTTTTTCCTCGGTGATGGAGATATCCCAGGAGTCTATGTCCCGTATCACCGGGGCTAAAGACGAGAATATCCAGCTGATAGAGGAGAGATATCCTGTCAGGATAACCGTCAGAGGTGGTATGGTGGCTGTTGTCGGTCCCGACAGAGAGCCGGTGGCTATAGTCTCCGATCTTATCGGACAGATGAGCAGGATAGCCGACAAAGGGGACAAAATAAGGCCCTCGGAGGTCAGATACTGCATGGACATGATCGCCAACAAAGGGTCGGTGGACATGGAAAGCCTTTACGACGGTCTCCTGTGTATGACCGCCCGGGGAAAACCCGTTCGCCCTAAAACTATAGGCCAGAGAGCCTACGTAAAGGCTATAAGGGACAACGATATAGTTTTCACCGTAGGCCCGGCGGGAACGGGAAAGACCTATCTTGCGGTATGTGAGGCGGTAAATATGCTAAAGGCTGGGACGGTGAGCAGAATAGTCCTGGTTCGCCCAGCGGTTGAGGCAGGAGAGAGCCTCGGCTTTTTGCCAGGAGACCTCAAGGAAAAGGTAGAACCCTATCTTCGTCCTCTGTACGACGCTTTCTTCGAGCTTCTCACTCCAGAGAGGTTCATGAGATACGTCGATAAAAACGTCATAGAGGTGGCTCCCCTCGCCTACATGAGAGGGCGAACCTTGAACGACAGCTTTATCATATTGGACGAAGCCCAAAATACGACTCCAGAGCAGATGAAGATGTTTATCACTAGAATGGGTTTCGGCTCTAAAGCGGTTATAACAGGGGACTTGACCCAGGTGGATCTCCCTGCAGGCAGAAAATCCGGACTTTTTGTGGTCCAGGATATCCTGAAGGGTATCAAGGGAATCGATTTTATAAGGCTGGAGAACGTAGACGTCGTGCGTCATCAGATCGTTCAAAGGGTTGTGGCAGCCTATGAAGAATACGAAAAAAGAACGCAATAAGGACACAAAAAAAGATCGTCCCCGGCATATGTCGGGGACGATTGAAGAGTTGCTCAAGGTAGCCTATATATCCCTTTCCGCCCTTTTGGTCGTGTGCTGTCTTTTCGTGGCCTTGAGGTGGACCACTATAGACATAAGGCGATCGTTTATACCGGGCTTTCCTGCTTACAGAACCTACTTTGCCCTCTTTAACATGAAGTACGAGGATGAAGGGGGAACAGAAAAACTTCAGGATCTTGTGAGGGACGGAATAGCCGGGGTGATGGTCCGTCGAACGGGGCAGGCTAGGGACGTAGAGGAAAGACTTTCTCTTATAGGCGAGGGACGTTTAGATGAGGCCGGTATCTCGCCTGCTATATCGGAGATAATACGAAACCTTCCGGAGGAAAGGTCTAAGGTCCTTTTTGAGGCTATATCCTCCGCAGGGCTTTCTCTGCTTACCTTCAGCCCTTATAGGGACTCTTTTTCCGGCGTCAACGAAGACCTTCTGTGGAACAGGCTTTCCCCTTATGACCTTCCTCCTGGGGATGGAAACCTGGCCGTTCAGATAATGTCGGATATAATGGTTCCTCTCGTTGGAGCTGACGATGGAATGACCGATCGACTGAGATCTATCGTGGCGGAGACCATAGGCGGTGTCCCAAGGGAGCTCAACACCGGTGATATTATAGTGACAAAGGGGAGCATAATCACCCCTCAGATAGCCGATTTACTGAGAAAACAGGGATATCCTCAGGGCAATTTCCCTATAAGGTCGATGATGGTGGTCTTTCTCCTGGTTCCGCCGGTGTTTTTATGGGCCAGGCGAAACGTTATACTAGGTTGGGATTCCAGAAAATCCGGCTATCTGGCTTTTCTTTTCTTCATAGGCATTATGACCTCCTACCTGTCGTCCCTAAGGGATCTGACGTCCCTAGGGGTGGTATCCATGGCAGGTATGGCTTATGTGACCTTGCCTCTCAGAAGGGCTAGAAACTCGGTTATGGCGGGAAAGGGTATAGTTTCACTGGTATTCGGTGGATTAGGTCCTTTGGCTTTAGGGGAGATAATGTCGGTAGGTGTGATGGCCTCCGCCCTTGGAGATCTGCTTTTTAAAAAGATTGATTCTCGCTCACGTCTATGGCTGGGAATGGTCCAGATGGGGCTGGTTCTCGGCGGAGTGTCTTTGATAGTCCGATGGTTCTTCTCCGGAGACTCAGGGATACTTTTAACCGCTCAGACCTTTTTAGGAGCTATACTGATAGGCTCGGTGACCATGTTGCTTCTCCCTGTGGCAGAGGTGTTGTTCGATATCCTCTCTCCTTTGAGATTGCTTGAGCTTTGTCAGCCCGATCACCCCCTCCAGAAGCGACTTCAGATCGAGGCACCAGGCACCTATCACCATTCACAGATGGTATCCATCCTCGCTGAGGGGGCCGCCGATGCATTAGGGCTCAATTCCCGATTGGTCAAAGCAGGAGGTTTCTTTCACGACATAGGAAAACTGAAAAGGCCTCACTTTTTCATTGAAAATCAGTTTGGAGCGAAAAACGCCCACGACGACCTGTCCCCTGTTATGTCCTCTTTGGTGATCATATCCCACGTAAGAGACGGATTGGATCTGGCGGAAGAGTACAGATTACCTGAACGTATATCCCATTTTATAGCGGAACATCACGGGACTACCTTTATGGGATATTTCTACAAAAAGGCGAAAAAAGAGGGTCTCGATCCCTCGGAGAGCCAGTTCACCTATCCTGGCCCCAGGCCTAGAAGCAGGGAGACCGGCCTTGTTATGTTGGCCGACTCGATAGAGGCTGCGGTCAGAGCGGAGAGGGAGAACATAAAAAGCGTGATCGATCTCCAGCAGATAGTGAACTCGGTGACCGCCTCCAAGGTGAACGCGGGGCAGCTTGACGACACAGGTTTTACGTTGAGGGATCTGGCGGTTATAAGGTCTGCGATGATACAAAACCTTAAATCTATGTATCATACTAGAAACATAGCTCCTATAGGAGACAATAACACGGCTAAGTCCGGAAAGGAAGGAAATAGATGAAACTGGAGATCGCTATATCCAGTGACGAAGGTGAACCTCGACCGTCTTTTGTGCTAAGCGAGGATGTATTGGTCCCATGGGTGTCCGCAATGCTGGACGAGGTGTGGCCCGATTGGAGGGAAAAGAGCTCGGTGTCGGTGTCCGTAGCGGCTATAGGGGAGGATGAGATGAAAGATCTCAACAGCACCTACCGCAACTGTGACGCTCCTACCGATGTACTTTCCTTCCCGAACTGGGAGGAGGATGGACGGTTTTCTCCTCCTGACTGGTCCGATGTTCCTCTAGGAGACGTAGTCGTATGCCCATCGGTGGTCGAGAGAAACGCCTGTGAACATGGCGTATCCTTCGATTCTGAAATGGCCCTTATGGTTTTCCACAGCGTTCTCCATCTGGTTGGATACGACCACGATAGGGAGGACAGGGAGTGGGAGATGTGGTCAATTCAGGAACGTTTCAGGGATCTCCTTTTGGCGGATTTGAAGCCCGCTTTCCCTACAGGACAGGAGGGTTGATCCGGTTTTGAGTACTGTTATGGACAATCTGTTGCTGGTGATAGCTCTTTTGGTCGTTTCCGCCCTTTTTAGCGGCAGTGAAACCGCTATAACCGCCAGCAGCAGGGCAAAGTTAATGTCTTTGAGCGACCAGAATACATCCTTCAGGGGCGTATTGAACTGGCTTCTCAAAGATCGTCAGAAAGCTTTGACCACTATCCTGATAGCTAACAACCTGGTCAATATAGCGGCGAGTTCCCTGGCTACCACTTTGGCGGTGGTGGTGTTCGATCGTCACGGCGTATTTCTCGCTGTCACGGTTATGACCTTGCTTATAGTGATCTTCGGCGAAATTCTCCCAAAGAGCTTTGCTATGGTTAGAAGCGAAAGAACCCTTTTTATAACCCTGCATATGATAAGGACAGTTAACTTCCTTCTGACTCCATTTGTATGGATTATCGGAGGGATTGTCTCGTTTATCGGTCGTCTTTCCCACGTTGACCTGTCCCTCCAGTCCTCTTTCGTGACCAGAGAGGAGATAGAGCAGGTAGTGACCATCGGTGAGGCCTCTGGGGCTTTGGAGGAGGCGGAGCGTCGTATGATTCACGGGATAATCTCCTTTGAGGACACCAGGGTGTCGGAGGTTATGGTCCCTAGGATAGATATGAACGTCGTCGACAGCGAGACCACCGTAGGTGAGCTAGAGCCTATTCTAGACGATTATGGACACTCCCGTATCCCTATTTATCAGGATAGCCTCGATAACATTGTAGGTATACTTTATATCAAAGACCTGATAGGTCGCCTTTACTCTGGAGATACGGAGGTGAAGGTCTTCGACCTCAAAAGGGACGCTCTTTTCGTGCCGGAAACCATGAAGGTGCCCGACCTTTTCAATATAATGAAAAGCCGAAGGGTCCATATGGCCATAGTGGTGGACGAGTACGGTGGGACCGCGGGGATCATAACCCTTGAGGACCTTCTGGAGGAAATAGTAGGAGAAATTCAGGACGAGTACGATCACGAGCTCCCCTTGATAGAAAAGGTAGATGAGGATACATACAGAGTTCAGGGAAATATGGACCTGGAGGATCTCAGCGAGGCTTTAAAATTCCCCTTTGAGTCGGAGGATGTAGAGTCTGTTGGCGGGTTTGTGACGGACCTGTCGGGAGATTTTCCCGTCGCTGGAAGCGTGTTGACCTACGGCCAATGGGAGTTTACCGTTTTAGATGTGACGGATCACAGAGTTGTCGAGATTGAGCTTAGAAAAATAACCGGAGAAGGGGAATTTTGTTATGATTGACGACGTCGGCCTTGAATACAGATCAGGGGTAGTTGCGGTAGTTGGAAGGCCTAACGTCGGCAAATCCTCTCTCATAAACGCACTTTTGAGGTGTAAGGCGACTATCGTATCCCCTAAACCTCAGACCACCAGAGACAGAATTAGGTGTATTCTGGAGACCGATAACGGACAGATAGTGTTCACCGATACACCGGGCATCCACAGGCCTCAGCATAGGCTAGGAGAGGCTATAGTTGAAAGTGCTCTTGAGGCTATGGACGAAGCGGACCTGGTTATATATGTCATATGTGCCGACGACAACGGAATAACCGGTCAGGATCGCCACATAATTGAAATGCTGAAAAAGATAACCACTCCAGTGCTTTTGCTGGTCAACAAAGTGGACCTCCTCGGATCAAAGAGGGCCAAACTTCTCCCTCTGATAGAGTCCTACCGAAAGGCACTGAACCCGTTGGAAGTTTTGCCTGTCTCCGCAAAAGAGGGGTCCAACCTGGAGGAACTGGTCGATATACTGGTTTCTCGCTTACCTGAAGGGCCGCCTCTGTATATGGACGATATCCTCGTGGACCGTTCCTCTCGCTTTCTAGCGGCGGAGATCATCAGGGAGCAGGTGCTATACCGGGCGGATCAGGAAGTACCTCACAGTGTAGCGGTAGAGGTCGTCGATTTTAAGTCACCGGATGAATATCCCGAAAGGGAGGATACCTACATAAGTGCGGTTATACTGGTCGAGAGAAAAGGCCAGAAACTTATCCTTTTGGGGGCTAAAGGTGAAAAAATCAAGGAAATAGGGACCGGTGCCAGAAAGGCTCTGGAGGAGTTTATCGGAGGCAAGGTATATCTCGACCTGTGGATCAAGATTAGGAAAGATTGGCGAAACTCCGATTCCGAGCTTCGCCGCCTGGGATATAAAGGGTGAGCGATCAGAGGCAAGGTCTTCATAAAGGGACCGGTGTGATACTCAAAAGGGACATATCGCCGGAGGGAAACATAAATCTCCTGTGTCTGCTGAGGGAGAAAGGCCCTATATGGGTATCCCTTCCTGGAGGGGCCAAAGGCAAGGTCCGACTTGGGGGGAGCACCGAGCCTATGATATGGGGCGAATTTTCCCTTCATAGAAGCAGATCCAGGGACTATCTCAAAGAGGTAGAGGTAAAACAGGATTTCTGGAAGTTAAGATCTATGCCCGAGGCCCTTATGACCTCCTTCCGATGGTTTCGTCTATTGGGAGATGTCCTACTGTGGAGGCAGCCGGTGGACGAGGTCTTGCCGGTTCTCTATTGGTCAATGGAGCTTCTGGAATCGGGCAGCGATCCGATAGGGGTGGATCTTCGGTTTACATGGAGGCTTTTGAACGCCCTAGGAATAGCCCCCTCCATGAAAAACTGCGACTACTGTGGAGCGGATATATCCTGTGGAGTATGGAGAGACAACGGTTTTGTCTGTGTCAACTGTGGAGATGGGGATAAAAAACTGGACCTTTCCATATCTATCCTGTGGATATTCAGCCCTCAGAGTGCCATAAGAGGAAAGAAACTCTCCTTAGAGGCCAGAAACTCTATTTTATCGGTGAAGCCTCTTTTAGTTGAAAATTTTAAGCTTCTGTCTTAGAAAATTAATAATATAAGGATGTGATCCCTTTGAACCTTCAGGAGATTATCTTTCGGCTCGAACGTTTTTGGTCCGACCGTGGATGTGTGATACAGCAGCCCTACGATACAGAGGTAGGAGCGGGAACGATGAACCCTGCGACATCTCTAAGGGTAATCGGACCAGAGCCCTGGAAGGTCGCCTACGTGGAGCCGTCCAGAAGGCCAGCCGACGGTAGATACGGGGAGAATCCCAACAGGCTTCAGCATTACTATCAATATCAGGTAATACTCAAGCCAGCTCCTGACGACGTTCAGGAGCTATACCTGGACAGTCTCGCCGCTTTGGGGATCGATTCGTCGGAGCACGATATACGATTCGTCGAGGACGACTGGGAGTCTCCTACCGTAGGAGCCTGGGGGCTAGGTTGGGAAGTGTGGCTAGATGGAATGGAGATAACCCAGTTTACCTACTTCCAGCAGGTTGGGGGAGTGGATATGGCCTTGGTTCCCGCTGAGCTTACCTACGGTATCGAGAGAATAGCCATGTTCGTCCAGAAAGTGGATAACGTATATGACCTCCAATGGAACGATACCCTTACCTACGGCGATGTCCATCATAAAGGGGAGGTAGAGAACTCCACCTACAACTTCGAGGTTTCCAACCCCGATATGCTTTTTAAGCTTTTCGATATGTACGAAGCCGAATCCCGTCAGATAGCGGAAAAAGGGCTGGTCCTTCCCGCCTGGGATTATGCTCTTAAATGTTCTCATACATTTAACCTTCTGGACGCCAGAAACGCCATAAGCGTCACCCAGAGGACCGGCTATATCGGCAGGATAAGGGCTTTAGCCAGTATGTGTTGCGAAAAATACGGTGCTCAGAGAAAAGAAATGGGCTATCCGATGAAGAAAAAGCTCGTCTAGGAGGGGATTTTTATGGACACGAATAACCTTGTACTGGAGATAGGGACGGAGGAGATCCCCTCCCGCTTTATGACCAAAGCCCTGGAGGACCTCGTCCTCGCCGGTGAGGCGGAGTTTAAAGAGAGCAGAATAGATCACGGTGCCATAAAGACCTATGGAACTCCTAGAAGACTGGTTTTATCCGTAAAAGGCCTATCCGACAGGCAGAGCGATCTTATGGAATCCTTTAAGGGTCCGGCTTGGTCCAACGCCTTTGACGGAAGCGGTAATCCGACCAGAGCAGCTCAGGGATTCGCAAAAAGCAAAGGTATAGAGGTAAACGACCTTGAGAAGAGAGACGTCGATGGAGTTCCCTACGTCTTCGCCGTGGTCAGCGAAAAAGGTGCTCCTTCCTCGGAGCTCTTACCGGATATTATGTGCAGGATAATCAGCAGGCTTTCATTTCCGAAAAGCATGTACTGGAAGAAAAGTACCGTCAGGTTTGCGAGGCCCATCAGGTGGATACTCTGTCTCCTAGGTTCAAAGGTAGTCCCCTTCGAGCTAAACGGCATACCCAGCGGGAACACCACCAGAGGGCACCGTTTTATGGGAGCCTCTTCTATCGTCGTCGACAAAGAGTCGTCCTACATGGAGAGGCTCTACGATAATTACGTCATAGTCGATCAGGAAAAAAGAAAGGAGAAAATGCTTTCCTCTATAACCGTTTTGGAAAAAGAGATCGGAGGATCTATAGACAGGGATCCAGATCTGATAGAGGAAAACCTTTTCCTGGTGGAATATCCTCTGCCTTTCTACGGTAGCTTCGACAAAAAATACCTAGAGCTACCGGAAGAGGTGCTGGTTACCACGATGAAGCACCATCAGAAATACTTCCCCGTCAGAGATAGGTCGGGAAAACTGATGCCCTACTTCGTCGGGGTGAGCAACAACAGGGCCATCTCTATGGACATAATAAGAGAGGGAAACCAGAGGGTACTTAGGGCAAGGCTGGAGGACGCCTCTTTCTTCTGGAAAGAGGATAGAAAGGTATCTCTGGCCGAAAGGGTCGATGGCCTTAAAAAAGTGGTCTACCAGGAAAAACTTGGGTCGGTATACGAAAAAGTGACAAAAGTAACCGAGCTTTCGAGGTTTATATGCGACAGCTTAGGAGACTCTGGGATAATTGGTTTAGTCGACAGAGCCGCCTCTATCGCCAAATCGGACCTTCTCACCAATATGGTAGGGGAATTCCCCGAGCTTCAGGGCGTGATGGGGAGGGAATACGCTCTCAAAGACGGCGAGGACAGCAGGGTAGCCCTGGCTATGTACGAGCAGTACCTTCCGAGATTCGCAGGAGATTCCCTTCCATCCGACGTTATAGGTGCCTACATAGGCCTAGGGGAAAGGATCTTCAACCTGGTAGGGGCCTATAAAACCGGTTTTCGTCCATCGGGATCCCAGGATCCCTACGGTCTGAGGCGAGCGGTGAGATGCATAAACGAGATAATATGGGGCATGGACCTGAACCTAGACCTTGATGAGACGATCGATAAAGCAGGAAAGATCGTCGACCTTGATGCCGACGGCATGGCCGAACTGATCGCCTTTGGAAGACAGAGAACCCTTATTCAGCTGAAGGAAAAGGGATTCTCCCACGAGTTGAGCGAATTATCGGTGGCTGTTGCAGGTGAAAAGCCCCTTCAGGCTTTGAGGTATCTCAAGGCACTGGACTCGGTAAGAGGAGAGGAGTGGTTCTCCAACCTCATAACCTCCGCTGTAAGGGTCGGTAATATCCTATCTAAAAACGGCGACGACAGGGCACCCTCGGTGGACAGCTCCCTTTTATGCCTCGAACAGGAGAAGGAACTTTTTAACCAGATGGAGCTGAGATCTCCAAAAGTGGCCTCTACCATAGAGAACAACGATTGGGACGGCCTTATGGAGGTCCTTTATGGCTTGTCTCCTGCGGTTTCCGATTTCTTCGAGGGAGTTATGGTAATGGATAAAGACGATAAGGTCAGGGGAAATCGACTCGCACTGCTTGCGGAGTGCGATTCCCTTTTTAAAAAGATCGGCGATATCAGTCGACTAAAAGGATGATCAAGGGAGGGGATCCCATGGGGAGGCCCATAGCACTCATATCCGATTCAACTGGAGAGACAGCGGAGTACCTGGTTCAGGCTGTACTCACCCAATTCCAAGGACTTGACGTCTCTTTTTTAAGGTTCCGATTCGTGGACTCGGTGGAGAAAATAGGACCTATACTCGAGGAATCCAAGGCCAATAATGCCTTGATAGTGGCGACTTTAGTGGCAGATGAGGTCAGAATTTCCCTCATGGAACAGGCCGCCAATATGGGCCTTGAGGCGGTAGATCTCCTAGGGCCTCTTCAGATCTCTCTCTCCAGTTGGAGTGGCATGAACCCCTTGCAGATGCCCGGACTTCTTCGGAGAATGGACGATAAATATTTTCAAAGGGTAAAAGCTATCGAGTTCTCCATCAAGTGCGATGACGGAAAGAGTCAGAACCTTCTTCCGACGGCGGATCTGGTGATACTGGGAGTGTCTCGATCGGGAAAGACCCCTCTGTCCATGTTTTTGGCCAATAAAGGGTATAAAGTGGCCAACCTCCCTCTGGTGCCCGAGGTCGCACCTCAGGACCATCTATGGAAGGTCGATTCTGGCAGGTGTGTAGGTTTGCTCATAAGCCCGGAAAAACTTATGAGAATAAGAAAGGACAGGCTGAAGATTATGGGCCTTGACCCGGATACCTCCGTCTACGCCCAGGAGAAAAGGGTTCTCTTTGAACTCAACTACGCCAAAGAGATAATGGTTAAGGTCAGTTGCAAAGCCTACGATACCACCGATAGGTCTATTGAAGAGATATCCCAAAACATACTGGATGATATGAAAATAGGCAAAAGACTGTAAATAAAGAAGATCCCCAAAGCCTAGGCTATGGGGATCTTCTCTTTAGTCGGAAAGACCGTATTTTCTAAGCAAGTCCTGATATCTATCCTCCACCGCTTCCGGAGAATTTGGCTCTATCGAATAGGGGTCTATAATCGGATCTGTCGGCGTAGACGGCACAGGGGGCTGTACTGGGTGAACCGGAACGCTCTGTGCCGGTATAACCATGCTTCCCTGAGCCAAAGCCTGATCCTGAGGTAGCAGCAACAGCCTAGGGGCGTTAGGGTCTTCCATAGCGGTCAGAGAGGACCCTCCGTGGAGAGGGCACGTAGCCTCCGGTGCCCTCGATCTAGGGAGATATAGATCAGCGGCCTTACAGCCCTTGGACGCTAGATAGCCCGATTCCCTACAGACCCTTACCCTTACAACATCGCTGTCCTCTGGAACCGTAAACCTGGAGGGATAGGTCCTCATGGATACGGCCTCCTTGACGAAGTCGCTCCATACTGGCAGAGCGATCCTTCCTCCAGTGGCGTGTATGCCCAAAGGTTTATGGTCGTCGTTTCCGGCGTAGACCACGACCACAAGACCTGGAATACCTCCGGTAAACCATGCGTCGCTGTAATCGTTGGTCGTTCCGGTTTTCCCGAATACGTCGTAGTCTTTCATCGCTGCTTTAGCACCTGTCCCTGCTCGGACTACGTCCATCATCAACGACCTCATAACTACTGCGTGGGAGGACTCTATAGCTTGACTGACCTGTGGCCCGTTTCTCTCGAGAACTCTTCCCTCTCCGTCTCTTATCTCCTTTATCGAGTAGGGCAGAACCCTCTTGCCGTCGTTTGCGTAAGCGCAGTAGACCGCGGTCATCTCCAGAGGGGTCACGCTTGCGGTGCCAAGGCCGATGGAGAGCGCAGGCCAAAGATGAGGCGATGTTATGCCGAGTCTTCTGGCGACCGATACCACCTGTTCTGGTCCTACTAAGTCGGTCAATCTCACCACAGGGGTGTTGTAGGAATGGGTCAGAGCCTCGAAAAGGGGAACCTCCCCTGCGAACTTCTTGCTGTAGTTCCCAGGTGACCAGATTTTATCGACGCTTTCTTTCATCTCGTAGGTTATCGGTTTGTCCAGTATATGGTCTGTGGGCATGAACCCCGCCTCTAAAGCGGCGTTGTAGACGATGGGCTTAAAGGAGGATCCCGGCTGTCTAAGAGCCTGAGTTGCCCTGTTGAACTTGCTTTCCTGAAAGTCCTTCCCACCTACGAGAACCAGAATCTCCCCTGTGTTCGGGTCCATGGCGACTATGGCCCCTTGGGAGTCCAGTTTTTGAATAGCCCTCTCGGCGGCTTCCTGGAGATCTATATCTAGAGTGGTGTATATCTGAAGGCCTGACGCATAAACCTTGTCTCGTCCGTATTTCGGCAAAAGATCCTTAAAAAGGATATGGCTTATAAAATAAGGTGCTTTATTCAGGTTGAGGATATTTTTCTTAGTCTGGGTATTTAAGATTAACTCGGTCTCTTCAGCTCTAGACTTATCTTCCTCCGAGATCCAACCTAGCGAGACCATTCTACTGAGGACGTATCTCTGCCTAGCTCTGGCCTTTTCCATGCTCCTTATAGGAGAGTATTTTTCCGGTGCCGCTATAAGGCCTGCGAGGATAGAGGATTCGGTCAAAGTTAGATCGGAGGCCCTCTTACCGAAATAGGTATAGGCCGCCGCCCCTATTCCCCAGGCCCCGTGACCGAAATAAATGGCGTTCAGATAGGTCTCCAATATTTTATCCTTGCTGAAAAGCTTCTCTATCCGGAAGGATAGTATAGCCTCCTTTCCCTTTCGAATCATAGTTTTTTCATGGGTCAGAAACACGTTTCTCGTCAACTGCTGGGTTATGGTGCTAGCTCCCTCTCCTCTGCTACCGGTTAAAAGGGATCTGGCTATGGCCAGGGGGCGGATTCCCATATGGGTATAAAAGGAAGAATCCTCCGCCGCTAAAGTCGACATAACCATCCACCTGGAAATATCCTTTAGCTCCTCAGGCCTTCTGTTTTCCAAAAAAAGTCTGGTTATCACCTTTCCGTTTCGGTCGTAGACGATACTCGCCTCGTTAGAGCGATGGGCCAGTATCTCATCGTCTGGAGGAAGATCCTCTGCGAGCCTTGATATAAGGACAGCTCCTCCTACCGCTCCGACGGCCATCAGCAGTGAAAAAAGCAGCAGCATTACGGTACCTACGGTTTTCAAAGGGGAAAAAGCCTTTGGTTTCTCCCGTCCTCTTCTGATTGTCATCGATCACACTCCCCGAAAATATTTAGGGCACCTCTAAAAACGCTCATCCTCACAGGCAGGTCGAGTATACGATTGGGCCAGGGCGTAGGCGGAACGGTCTCTCCGAGGGGACTCAAAGGTGAATTTTTAGAGGTGTCCTTTAGCCATGTTCGACCGATTATAGCACCTTTTATCTGGAGGGATAAAAATGGGGCTTGCCAAAACCTCGGAGGGATGGTATAGTTTATCGGTCGTCACGAGACGGCACGGACCTTGATAAGAGAATATGATGCATGATAAAGAGCTAGCGTTACTCAGCAATTTTTATGGAGAGTTTGATCCTGGCTCAGGACGAACGCTGGCGGCGTGCTTAACACATGCAAGTGGGACGAAGGTTCTTGTCGGAAGGTTTCGGCTGGAAGATAAGGATACTGAGTCGCGGACGGGTGAGTAATGCGTGAGAACCTGTCTCAAAGAGGGGGACAGCCCCGGGAAACCGGGATTAATACCCCATATGCCTAAGGGTGAAACGGAGCAATCCGCTTTGAGAGGGGCTCGCGTCCTATCAGCTAGTTGGTGAGGTAATGGCTCACCAAGGCAAAGACGGGTAGCCGGACTGAGAGGTTGGACGGCC
>NZ_FXBB01000037.1:0-1183 GCF_900177735.1 Dethiosulfovibrio salsuginis
CGAACCTGGCGGTTCACGAAGTCGTAGAGCGCCGCCCTGGGCTCGTCCAGAAGTATGTTTCTGGGAGACCCGTCGTCCTCGGTCACCTTAAAGCCCGCCTCCTCCGCAGCCTCAAGGGTCGCCTTTCTCATGTCCGAATCGAAAGAGGCGGGCACGGTTATAACCACATCCTGAGGCAGAAAGCCCAGAAGCCTCTGAGCGGACTGAGCCAGATGCCTGAGGATGATGCTGGAGATCTCCGCAGGGCTGTAGCCCGCGCCGTCGAAGGAAAGGGATCTCTCGGTCCCCATGGAGCTCTTTATGGACCGAACCACCCTGCTGGCCTGAAGCCCCGCCATGGACCGGGCGAAATCTCCCACCATAGGGGTCTTCCCCTCGGCGAAATAGACCGAAGAGGGCAGAAGAGACCGGCGGGCCATACTGCCCCCTTCCACCATCTGCTCTACGTCTATAACCTTAGGTATAATCTGCTCCCCCTTAGGGTCCACCTGCCCCCATGCGATGGAAGAGTTGGTGGTTCCCAGGTCTATCCCTAAAAAGTAGTTCTTGCTCATGATATTTCCTCCTTTTTTCGTATAAAAATAGAGGCCCCACTAGGGGCCTCTTGCCTTGTATTTATTCTCTTAGATACCTTTAGCGATAAAGATGAAGCCATAGCGAAGGGCCGAGATGCAGGATGGACATCTCAGCCCTCGCTACCTCTCAGCCCCAGACCCTGGTTTTGCAGAGCTCCGAGGGGTTGCTCTCTCCCTGCTGAAAGGCCTTGTTCTTGGGGAGTATCCTTCCATCTCTGGTGATAACCGCCCAGACCGTATCGTCGTGGCTCTCAAGCATGCTCTCGGTCTGCCTGAGGATCTCGGCCTCCTTCATCTGCCCTGTGCCGCAGTCGAAGCCAGAAAGCTCGTCGTCTATTCTGTAGCCCTGGGACCTGCCACCGCTGCCCTTTTTGCCGCCGTAACCTCCGTTATCGTAGGGAAATCTCATGTTTTTATCTCCTTTCCTGTTTAGTGATGGATTTGTCTTAGATCTCTGTGAGTTGTGCTTGATCTCGTCAGTTGTCTTATATTTATCCTATTAGAGATATAGCCAGCAAAAAAAGAGCCAGCCGAAAATCCCGTGGTGGGGATACATCGGCTGGCTCTTTTGCTCAATCCCCCTGAGGGGAACTCGGTGGGTAGAGTCG
>NZ_FXBB01000037.1:1719-24075 GCF_900177735.1 Dethiosulfovibrio salsuginis
GTGGGTAGAGTGTACCTCTTTTGAACACCGTCGTCAACGAGCCTGAGAGCCCCTTGTTTTCCACCCCCTCTGCACAAGCTAAAGCAAATGGCCCTTTTTTCGAGTTAGACAATATTCACAACCCCTTCAAAGCCACTCATACCAAGGCTTGCACCCCTCCCCCGTTTTCTTTAGATCTAGACGATATCCTCTTTATCCAAGGGGGGGTGCAAAAGACTAAAAATCGCCTATCAGGCCCGGATGATTTTAGGGCCCGATAGGCGGCTGTTCTATGTTTTGGAGATCAGGGCTTCCACTCCTTCAGAACTGCGGATAACTGAGGTGCGTTCTTGCACTTTTTTGCGAGCTTATCGTATATCTGTTTCCTGACTGTCTGATCTATCTTGTCGGGGCTGATGCCGCTTTTTTTGTGGTTTTTCTGAATATCTTTAAGACTCCAACCATCGATATCCTTTAAAAACCGGCCCTCCGGTGTATCAGGCTCTGCCTCTTTCGGTGCGATCTTCGGTGGCTTTCTCTTGGCCGATTTTGGCTCCTCCACTTTGCCGTCTAGAGGGCCTAGCAGAGAGGCATTGTCTTTCTTGAAATCGACAAACTGATTATCCCTAGCTCCCCCTAATCTCGGATATGTCAGATCGAAGTCCCACTTATGGGCAGGATCGGCCATGGCGAGAAGAGATCGAAGCTCTGCGGATGCCTTCCATTTCCCCTTATCGCCGATAAAGGAGTCCATCATGCTCTCGAATGCCTGGGTGCAGTTTTTGGCGGACAGATCTTCCGACCTGTTAGGATCGCACCAGGCAAGGTCCTGCCCATCGATGGAAACCGATACGGAGCCAAAACCCAGAGGCTTGGCCATGCCAAGGGAGTGACGGAGCTTGGGGTTTCCTCCCCAGGTGAGGGCCCAGATCAGTGCCCCTAGTTCCTGGGGCCGGAGGTTGTGGACGTATATCCTGCCGGAAAAGGTCGTCTCAGAGGGAAGGGGACTGAACCGGGTCTCCACGTTTTGCGTCGGCGATGGAGGGACGTCTTTTATGTCCTCTTTATCCTCTCGGACAATATATCTCTTCCAGCCCCGAATCTCACAGTTTGAATCCATGAAGCTCTGGTATCTTTTTTTTACGGTTCCATCCGAGCCCGCGTCTTGCTTTATGTAGTTGGGATAGTAGGTCGGTTTTGGTGCTCCGAGGACAGTAGCCACCTCTTTTTTGGTCTTAGGATCTCCATGAGCCAGAAGGTTTTCCACCGAGACCCTTCCCCTCAGGCCATCGGTCCCCTCTACTCGACCAAAGACGAGCTCCGCCAGGTCCAGTCGAGATGGGTTTAGATGGTCCGGCGAGGTGTGCCTTATAGCCTGATGGATCGAGTTAGAGTAGGGCAGACGGTACATTAGGGCTAGTCCCATGGAGGAGATCTCCCTGCCCTCCATGAGGACGAACACCGGAACCTTTTTGCCCTCCTTGAAGCGGCTCTCCCAGAAGGCCCATTCTTGGTTAGGTTTTCTGTTCTCCCCAAGCTCGTTGTGAGCGAAGGTGAAGTCTTTTCTTATGTTGTCCGGCACCGGATCAAATTGACTCTTGGTGTCGAAGAAAATGAACTCCATGTGTTTTTTGCCCGGTCGGCCATCTCTTGGTGCGGGCTGACCTGTGAGGACTATAATCCCTCTGTCCTTGCCCTTGCCCAGGTTTGAGGCCTTCCTGTAGCGAAGCATATTCCCCCTTGAGTGGGGGTGGTCCTTCTCCGGGCCGCAGTCAAACTGGACCTCCGTCTCCGGGGGGATCAGGCCGTATTTATCCTTGGCCGACTGTCGCCTCGTCCCGATGCCTCTGGCCCGGGGAAAGGCCCTCTCCAGATCCTCCTGCTCCACCCTGGCCATCTGGCAGAAGTTGAGCACCCAACGGCCATCCTCTCTATCCTGGCTGAGCCATGCGGTCTTGACCTTAGGTTTATAGGCCCTTCCGACCTGCTCGGTGATCTTTCCTGTGTATAGGTCTCTGTTCTGGAGGTCCCTTATGGCATATCTTTTATCGTCGACTCTGGCGGTGTCACCGTTGGTTCCGGCGATCTTGGAGAAGGAGGCTATCTCCATAACCGACCGGATCATGCCTTTGAAGGAGGTTCCCGGTATGGCGTAGGGGCCTTTAGGGCAGACCCTGAAAAAGTCGCTGTAGCCAGGCTTGGTCTTGTCATCCTGGTTTCCCCTTATGTAGATAGGGGTTTTAGCGGTGACCGATACCTGGATGAAGCCGCTGATTCCGTCACTGAAGGGAACGTCCAGGGATACCCTGTCGGCCCAGTCGGGGAAGAATACGTTTTTCGACAGAGGCACAAAAGAATAAGGTGAAGGTATGGCGACCACGGTTAGCCCTCCTTTTTAGGTTCGAAACCGACGAAGCGGAATCCAACAGGGCGAAGCTCCACCTGCCCTGCGACGTCTGCCAATCCCCAATAGGTCTCGTAGCGAAGTCTGCCTCCCCCTTTTGCGGTGAAGCTGCTGGATAGGATCGTATCGTGATCGTCATTCGAGTCCTCACGGGAGACGGTGACAAGCTCCCACCCTGAGTCGCAGCGGTTTAGATGAAGGCTCTCCTTTCCTTTTACCGCCTCGCCGCAGATAGGCCAGCCACCGCCGACAGCCAGCGGTGCAGAGGGGGAGAACCTGATTATGTCGCTGGTGGAGGCGGTGCAGATCCAGCCTTCACCGCCGAAAGAGCTGAATAGACTGAGGGCCTCCGCTGGGTCGGAAAGTCTCTCTGTGGAGCTTTTTAGTTTGCCTGGCTCGATGTCCCTGGCCCTATCGGGAAGGACCTTGCTCAGGAGGTCCGCAGGGTGAAGTTTTTCCGTACTCATAGACTATCCCTCCTTTATGGAGCTCAGGGCCCCGGTCCACTTTACGTCGGTGGAGCGGAACCGACCAAGGCCTCTACCGGAACCGGCACCGACCTGAAGCCTGCCGGAGGCCAGATCCTCCAGGGTCCGCCGCAGGGCCAGAAGGATTTTTTCGTCCTTGAGGCAGTCGCCTACGACCTTCAGCGAAAAGGGTATGGCTCCGCCCCAAAGAGGCCTCTCGGAGAAGAGCACCGAGTCCCTGGCTCCTCCGGTAAAGCGGTCTATGCCTACGTGGGGGATCCACTGATCCGCCGGAGCCTGGTCGGCCATGATGTAGATGTCGTCCATGACGATCGATCCTCTTCTGCCCTCGTTTTTATCCTTGCAGAAGCCGAAAAGCTGTCTAACTCCGTCGTTAGACTCTCCAGAACAGGAGGCTGGATCCTCCACGCTATCGGCGAAGAGTCCCGAAAGAGCGTTGTAATGGAAAGCGACCCTGTGGGATATGGCCCCTTTGATGGACGAGGCGGGAACGACCAGCACGTCCTCAAGGACCTTTCCTTTGTCGCCCTCCCAAACGATGCAGCTGTCCCTGACCGGGGCCATGTCGGCGTCTCCTGCGATGTCGTTTCCTCCTCCGAACATCCAGTGCCCCTCGGGAATAAGCTCCATGGAGACGCCGGTGTGGTTCTGCTCTTTTGTCTCGAGGACCATATCTTTTAAGACCTTCGACCTGGTAGCTAGCTCTACAGGATGAAGGCTGTAGTCGGAGAAGTCCGCCTCCTTGGAGAGGTCGAAAACCCTGCCTCTGAGGGAGACGAAGCGGAAAGCCCCGTAGCCCCTTCTCGTCCGTCCTCCTAGCCTCAGGGCTGGGTCGGACAACAGGGACATTAGGTCGTCCCACAGAGGGCGATCTTCCTCTTTGCCTATCATCTCCAGCTCGAAGGTAAAGCGGTGGCCTGCACAGACCGGAGCCTCGTCGAACTTGCCTCTGTCTCCCGAGTCGGAGGCCCCTAGGTGGTTGATCCTGACATGGTCCCTGATAGAGGGGTTTTGGGCCTTTATAAGGACCGGGTCCGCAAGCCTCTCAGGGGAGACAAGTCCTTCCACAGGGACATCGGCGGAGTCGTGGATACAGCCCCAGGACACCGACAGTCTGGATCCCTCCCCTTTGTCTTTTTCCTGAAAGCCGAAGAGTGAGTTTTCCTTCGCTTTAGATGCCACTTTCTCCCTGAATACCGACCGAAGGACCCCCGCAAGGCTGGAGCCTGGGATGGCGGGCAGTCCGTTGGCGTCGGAGACGAAGATAGCGTCAGCCACGTCGTCGGTCTGGCCGGCCCCTATGATAAAGGGAGTTGTAAACTGGATGGTTCCTCTCATAACGTATCTGTGAGAATACAGGGCTGTCATCACCGAACCTCCTTTTCGTTATCGGAACGGGACATCATCCGTCCCATCTCGATAGCGGCCAGATGAAGGGCCAGACAGGATCTTTCGTCTGGTTTTTTGGTCATGCTCTCGATCAGGGCCTGATAGAGCGATAGATTTCTGCCGCTTACGTATATAGATCCCTCCCAGGCCTTTTTCCGAAGGTCCTCGGTGCAGAACTTTTCCAGTTCCTTCATGAGGTCCCCTGGCCTGTCCATAAAGCGAAGGGACAGCTGTCTCACCGTTCCCCATTGAGCCTTGGAGGGGACTTCCTGGCCGTCTCCTAGGAGCTTCTTCGCCAGGCTATACCAGGATTTGGCCCACTTTCTGGCGGTTATAAGGGCCTCGTCGGAGAACTCCGCCCGGTCGGTCTTTCTCTTTAGGAACCTCACCAAAGGGGTATCAGGCTGAGATGGCCTATCGGAGGAAGGATCTGTCCCCGCCTTTAGCTCAGGAGGCTCTAAGACCCATCGGGGATTGACCAGGATCTGTCCCATGCCTTCCTCGGTAAAAAGCCCAACCCCTCGGGATAAACGGGAGCTCAGTTCCTCCAGGTCAACGGTTCCGCCGTTTTTAGGGTCGGGAGAGAAAACCAGCACGCTTCCTTTGGAGATGATCTGCCTTTCGGTCATTCGGGAGTTGAAAAAGCCGTTCCAGGGAGCGTATCGGTCCACCTTTATGGAGCTTCTCTCCCAGTCCAGCTTGACGCCTTCCAGGCCGAAGTCTCGCCCCTCCGGCAGAAGCACCGGCAGGCCGTCCCTCGACAGGGCCAGGTCGGAGAGGAGATAGAGGACCACAAGGTCCTCGGGGTGGCGAACTGGAGGGCTGTTTTCTGCCCCTACAGGTTCGACAGCCGATATTCGCACCGAGCCGTACTCCGCCCCTTTAGATCTGCCGAGATACACCGGAGCTTCCGTAAGCCACCGATGAACCATCTCAAGGTCATCTTTTTCGTCGGCCTGTAAGGTCCAGAGAAAGGAGGTTCCTTTAGGTATGGACTGATAGCCGAAAAGCTGGCCTTCCTGGCTTCTTCTGGAGCCTCTATCCACGGCGGTTTTCATCCTGTGCTCCATAGGTATCTCGACCACCTGCCCCTTCGTCGAGAGATAGCCGCTTCTCCATTGCTTGGGCTGTCTCCCTCCGGTGAGATGTTCGTCGGTGAGGGAGTTCCAGGGTCTGGCTCCCTTCCATTCCTCTCCTTTGACCTTATGGAAGCAAAGGGGGAAGGGAAAGGCAGGGAGTCCATCGGCTAGGGGATAGGCGTTTAGAAACCTGACCTTGCCGGAGAGGAAAAGCTCCGGGGAGAAATCTCCTCCATCTTTCATAGATGACGCCACCGCGGCCCCTAGGAATATAGAGCCTCTGAGATAATCCAGACCTCTGTGTCCTCCGATGGTGGCCGCGTCGGCGGTTATGGCCACGTCGGAAAGAAGATCCACTCTGTAGTGCCTTTTAAACACCGAGCTCACCTCCGTCTTTCGCCGTCCAGCGACAGCGACCTAACCCTCTGGTCCTGTGACCACCGATTCCTCTGACCACCGAGCAGGCCTTGATGAAGTCCTCAAGGCATACGTCGCTCCCTGTCATAGAGCTGACCGACGTGACCAAGGTGACCGGGACCGCCAGCTCTATGGTCCTCAAGGTGTAATCCTTCGCCAGTCCGTTTTCGTCCAGGCTGGTTGAGGCGAAGGAGGAGTAGAGAGACTGTCTCAAAAGGGCTCCCTCCGAGGAGGCGAGATACGACCGGTCGGGCTCGGGAAGCTGGGCATCGTTGAACCTGAGGGAGCCAGGGGCCGAGTCTCGTTCTTTCGTGGCGGGAGAGCCAAAGAGCTCCGCCGTTTTGCCGGAGCTCAACATCCCGGCGTCCTCGCAGACCTGAAATCCCTCTCGAAGGATCCCTTTTACCGTCCTGCCAGGCAGACAGGGAAGGCCCGTTACGTCTCTGTAGACCATGGCGTCCAGATCGGAGCCTCTGCCTATCCCCGATCCGGCGTGCCAGAAGCTGAGGATCTGAATCTCTATGAGGATCGATTTCATTAAAATCCCTCCTATCTCGATTTATCGATGGAGCAGAGGTCTATACCATCGTGAAGGGGACTGCGGTTATCTTCCGAGAAAAGGGAGTCCTTTCCGTCCCTGCCGGTTATAGCCTTAAGGGCTTCCAGTAGATTTTTGCAATGATCCCCTTTATCCTTGTGAACCTGGATTATCCGCTCAAAATCCCTACAGGCCCTGTCTTTCCCTACTGCGACTTTGGATAGTATCCCCCTTAAGGTGCCTCTTGGCATGGCGGAGACCGAGTCCTTCAGAGCTCTCAAGGAGGCCAGAGATGGAGAGAGCTGCCCCTTGGTCTTGCCTCCGGTGGTATAGGGCATCATGGTCATGACCACGTCGCCGAAGGTGAGTTCTCGCTCTATGATCCCGCTGAAGTCGTCGGCCATAGTGGTGGTGACCCTCCAGAAGGCCAAAGAAGAGCAGCTTCGGTTGGTTTTGTCCTTGGCATAGGAACAGAGGGACTCGCTCAGTTCGTAGGCTTGGGAGAAAGGGAAGTTGCTCTTTACGTAGGCGATTCCCGCACAGGCGGTCAACCCCTCCGATAGATCCGGAAGGTTCAGACCTCCCAGCTCTTTGGCGCTTTCCTCCTCGAAGGCACACAAGAAGCGATCGGCGAAATCCAGGCCATCTGCCCCTCTTAGGATGACGGTGACGTCGTCTCCGGCGCAGACTAAGGGGCGGAAAGGATAAAAGCGACCTCCCTTTTCGACGGTTTCCTCGACGAGAGGGGACAGGGCGATCTGAAGGGACCGCTCCGAGGCACTCTGGATAGCCGAGGAGAAATTCTTGTACACTTTGGCCACACTGTCGTCTTTCTCGCCGGAAAGCCCATCGAAAAGCTTTATCACCATAGCCCCTAGGCCGTTGCCGTCTATATGGACCACAGCCACGTCGCTTTTATCGCCTCTAACGATCTCCGCCATGTCCATAGGCAACTGAATCGTGTCGTCTTTTGCCCTGTCCGCTCCGAGGGCTTTTTCCGCCATAAAGGAATGGGCCAGGCCGGAGGACGCTCTGTCCCTTAGGACCATAGATAGGTCCGCAGGCTCTCTATCTCCACCTTGGGAAAAACTGCCTACCCCAGGGAGCCCAGATCTGGGACACCGCTCCGCAAGAGGGCCAGCCGGAGGCAGCGATGGAAAGGCCAGCCCTCGCCGGTTCATAAGCACCTTTTCCGCTTTTTTCATGGTCTCCGCCAGACCGTCCTCCACTGGAAGCAGAGTCTGGACGAAGTCCAGCCCCGATGCGTAGAGGGACAGGGCCATCGGGACTACCTTGAGAACCTCCTCACCGTCTCCCTCGTGAAAGAACAGGACCCTTACACCCCCTGCTGCTTTGGAGATAATGTCGTAGTCCTCGCCGGGCCTGAGGCCCAGCCCCTCGAACAACTTGCCGAAAAAGTTCACCGATAGGTCTTCGATTATTGCGCTACCGCCGACCATAAGCCGAAGCTTGTCGCCTTTAAGGATAAAATCCTGCAATCCCTTTGCGGCGAACACGTAATACCACATAAACCTTTCCTCCTTCCGTGGATAAAGGAAACCCGTTCCGCTGTTTAAAGCGTTGCAATCGTCTTTCATTATATGCCATGTGCCGCCCTGAATAAAGCAGGACGGCACATTAGAAAAGCTAGAACTCTCCGATTCCCCTGTACATCGCTTTTATGCCGGCGAGTTCGCTTCTGGCGAGCCGTCGGCTATCCTCGGAGGATTCAGGATCTCTAAGGACGTCAACACACCTACGAAAACGGTTCCAGGCGGAGGAGTCTCCGTCGATCCTCCCTCTGCCTATGTTAAACCCAAGGAAGGAAACCTCCTGTCTGGAGAGGTCGAAGATGCCGCTCTTGGCCCTGTTGATCTCGACCTCCAGCATGGCCAGCTCCCTCATGGCGGTTTTCCAGGCCCTTTCGGCCTCTTTTCTGTTAGGGCAGAGGATCATCCAGTCGTCTCCATACCGGATAACCGAAAAGCCTCTCTGGGCCATAGAGACATCGAAGTGATGGAGATACATGTTGGCTAAGGGAGGGGAAAAGCCCGTACCCTGAGGCAGGCCCTTAGTTCTGGTTATGAGCCTTCTGCCGTGAAGATAGGGCAGTCGAATGCCCCTGTTGAGCAGGCTCCTTACTCCGTCGTCTGGAACGTACCGTCTGAGAGACCTGGAGAGGATCGTCCAGCTCATAGAGTCAAAACACCCTCTGATATCCCCTCTCACAGCCCAGGTGTTGCCTTCCCTCAGGAGTGCCAGGGCCAGATCTATGGCCTCTCTCACGCCACAGCCCTGTCTGAAGGCAAAGCTGGAGTCCATAAATACCGGCTCCAGAAGGTAGTGAAGCACCTCGACCAAGCTATGAAATATCACTCTGTCTTTTATCGTAGGTATGCCTATCTGACGCCATTCGCCGGGGGTTTTCTTGGGGAGCCTGATGGAGAGAAGAGGCGATGGATCGTATCCACCGGAGATCAGCTCTCGGTGGAGGTTCCCAAGGTGTTCGCCCAGCCCTAGGGCAAAATCATCTAGTCTGACGCCGTCGACACCGGCGGAGCTACCTCCTTTTCTTCGGACGACCTCCCATGCCCGGATCAACTCGGGAACGGAGGTCACCACGTCAAAAAGCCTTCCCAAGACCGAACACCTCCTTTTCTTAGTTTTCCTAAATAATTATCTCCGGCCTCTCCCAGGGATCGGGGCAGGCTCCATAGTACATAGCCTTCGATACACAGGCTTCACAGAGCCTGTATATCCTTATGGAGTCGCCCTGCCCCTTATCCACATAGGGAGCCAGCTGCTTAACCATAGAGCCAAAGTCCCTGCGGTCCAATCGACACTCGAAGAGGCTGTACTGAACCCGATATCCGAAGGACTCCATTATGGAGGCCACTTTGGACCTCCTTTTGTCCGATACTATGTCGTAGCCGACCAGATAGAAGCTTTTCATCCCTATCACCCGAAGACCAGGGGCCTGTAGTCTTCGTCGTCTTTTAGGGCGCTGGCCCACCTTCTGGCCTGAAAGTCGGCGTGACGGCGGAAGGTGGTGGTTATTCCCGATCCTCTGTCGGTGACCTCCGTATTCAGCCTGTCCTCGACGGAGGAGATCAGTCGTCGCCGAGCGGAGGGGGTCATGGTGACTCCATCAGGCGATAGCTCAAACCAGTGAGGCTCCATGTCCCCTCTGTTGCAGAGGGAGATAACCGCCCTGTCGATCACCGCAGGCCGAAACTCCTCCATAAGGTCCAAAACTAGGGAGGATCTATTCCTAAAAGGAGGGTGAAGGTAGCCCACCAGAGGGTCTAGCCCTGCCCCTATAACGGCGTTATGGATAACCCCTACCAGCAGGGTGTAGCCAAAGGAGAGCATGGCGTTGACCGGATCCCTCGGGGGACGGCGGTTTCTTCCGTCGAGGGACCAAGGCGGACGAAGCAGCAAGGGCCACGATGCGAAGTAAATCGCCGCACCGTGGCCCTCTAAGCCCCTTAGGTAGTCCATGTCTTCCGCCATAGAGGCCATTCTAGACAGTCCTTTTAGGTCTGTGGACGCTTTGAGCAACGTGCCATCTATGTCTTTACCTCTATAGACCGACCTCTGGAGCAACAACCTCTGGCCTAGGAGCTTTCCGAGCACTATGCTTCTGGCCAGATTCAAACGACGAGCCTCGTCTCTCAATGTCTCGTACTGGGCCATCTTCACCTCCCAGCCTCTGGATCTGGCGGGGGTGACGCTTCCCATGTACCTTCCCCCAGGCTTAAGGTAGTGAACCGATATGCCCCTCTCGAGAAACTCCATCATGAGAGGGGTGGTTATCTTGGCCCAGGAGGAGACCACTACGGAGTCGACATCGGCCATAGGTATGACCTTTAGAATCGAGTCCCCTCGACACATCTCGAGGGCTCCTCCTCTCCGTCTCAGGACCAGCCCTGGACTCTCGAGGTAGACGGTAGCCATTATTTGACCTTGACCTTTTGGTTTTGAAATCCTCCGTCGTCAAAGACTCCCTCCAGGGCTGGTGAAACTCTGGAAGAGGTCTTTTTAGCCGTAAAGGTTTTATTTTGCTTACGGTTCTTCGCTTCGTTTATCCTCCTTTTTTCCTCTCTCTTTCTTTCCCTTTCTAACTTCTCCCACTTAAGTTCTTCTCTTCTCTTTCTGGCGTCGTACTCTTCAGGGGTCTCTTTTTTGTCGTAAACCCGCCCATCGGAAGCGACATAAGGTCCACGGTTATCCCTATGCTTTTTCCTCGATTTCGGTTTGGTGGAACCGGCTGTGTTTACCGGATCGCTAGCACAATGTACGCAAAAAGCGATAATCCCAATGATCAAGAAAATCCAAAACATAGAAACACCTCCAGCTTATTTATCTGTATCTGATGAGCCACAGGCTCTTGCTTTATATTTATCTTTTTGGAGACATAAACACTCCCCATGAAGGGGCCAGGATCACGCTGGCCCCTTCATGGGGAGTTTAGGTGTTATCGCTAAATACAGTGTCTAAGGCAGATGGTTTTATTCCCCTCCAGAGAGGCCTTCTGGACCGCCTGTCTGATGGTGAACCTCAGCTCTCTGAAATTGCCGGGGTAGTCCTTTTTTATCAGGTGATTTATGGCGTCCAGGGAGATCCGTTCCACCACACCACAGGGGTTGACCTCCTTATCCTGGAGCACCAGGCTGATCAGGAGTTTTCTGTCCGCCTGCCTCTCCCTTATGGAGGGAATCTCCACCACGTGGTCGAAACGATGAAGCAGGTCTCCACGGAAGCTGTCTTTGCCCGAGGCAACCCATTCCCTGAGGGGCCTGTTTGTGGCCGCCACCAGAATCACCGGAGCGGCGATAGGCTCGCCGTGATATCCCACAGGTCTGACGGTGCCGCTGTCCATGTAGGTCAGGAGCCTGGTCTGATGATCCGACCTCATGTCGCCAATCTCGTCCAGAAAGACGACTTTCCCTGCGTTGGCTAAAAAGAACCCCGGAACATCCTCCCCTCCCTTCATCCCGGTATAAGATCCCTCTACCGCCCCAAACAGCATGGAGTCCACCAGCTCCGACGGTATCGCTGAGATGTTCATCGATGCGAATCCGTCGGTCTGGCCGGGGAACAGAGCTTCGGCGATCCACCGGGCCAGAAGGCTTTTTCCCGTCCCGGTCTCACCTAGGAGCAGGATGGAGGGTAGCCTAGAGCCTGAAATTCCAAGGATATCGCCTAAGCTAGAGAGGGATTTTCGCTGCTCTGGATCATCTGCCACTTCAGATCTTGTTTTACTTAATCCCCCCAATTTTTTATCGTTCGCAAGGGACCTGAGAGACGATTTAAGGCTGTCCATAAGCCCTTGGGTTGCGGGGTCGGCACAGAGGCTGAAGAACCTCGGTCCATGGCCTTCCTCCACCTTGGCCTTCCAGTCTATAGCCTTGGTGAGGGATTCCTCTCCTTTTTCTCTGCGGACCTCTTTTCGATACAGGTCAACAAGGGTGGATTGAAACCTGGCAAGCTCGTCGAGGTCTTCGTCCTCTTCGTCGGTGAGCCCCAGGTGGGTCTGCCTGAAGATGCCCATCAGAGACAGTCCTCTGTTTCCGTGTAGTTTCTCGACGCTCTGGCCCCAGGTGGCCCCTTCAAGGATAGCTATCACCGGGAGTAAGGGGCTTTTTTTGCTCTCCTCAATGGCCTCCAATATGGCGTCGGGGGTCCCTATCGCCAGAGCCCCATCATCGATATTATCCACCACGGCGAAAATATTGCCGTTATCCTTCATCTCCTTGCGACGAGATGCGCTTTTGGAGCATCTGTTTTGACATTCGACGAGGAGTTTTTCTAGGGAATCCTGGGGTATTGCGTCGCCTCCACATAGATATACCGGCAGTGCTATTCCGCCTTCAACTTGATTTTTTTTCTTCGCCATAGACCTCGACCTCCAGTCTTTTTTTCCAATTTCCGAAAACGTTGCCACTGAAGTCCTTTAAAGGATCCTTCGCTTTCCCACATTTGAAGAGAGTAAAGAGATCCGCCTTAGGATCCAAACTAAAACCAGCCTCCCCCAAGCCTTTACGGACGAAGTTCATGAGACTAACCTTTAGCATTTTTCTATGGTCGTCATACATCCCTTTGCCGTCTATATCGCCCTTGCCGCCTTCTTTCCAGAAAACGGGTTTTTTACGTCCTTCAAAAAGCTCCAAAAAGCCCTTTTCGTCGGTATTCCTTTCATCACACCAGCGCTTAAGCCACCTTTCCCTAAACCATAGCCAGCTGGCAATTTCGGGAAGGCCGCCTCCTTTATAGCTTCCAAAGAAGGAGGCCACGGTCATAAGGGGAGCGTCGGAGCCAGGGGCCATTATGGCCATCCGGTTCCAGCCCTGGGCCTGGTTTTTACCGATCCACCACATGGGAAAGATGCCCGAGGCATCTTTTGGGGAGGGAGACGACTCGGGCCTCTCCATCCATGAAAAATAGTTCCACACATGGGAGGTGGACCACTCCACTAGTCTGCGGAGTCCCTCGCCAAAACCCTCTTTGTACGGATCGCCACCCCTTCCGTGGTGACACCAGATGAGCCTCCCGCCAACCCACAGCCATACAGGACGACAGTAGGAGTCCAGACTTTCAGATATGTGGAGAGGATCCACATCGGGGTTGTCGTCGACGCCATACCTTTCGTCGTCGTATTCGTCGTTTAGATCCGCATCTACCTCCTGTTCCTCTTCCTGAGCCCTCAGTTCTTCGAGCTCGTCGTGAAAGTCCGACTGATCGTCGTCCAACTCCTCTACTAAGCTAGGGGAAGCAACGTAGGCGGCGAAATTAGACTTGGCCTCTATGCTTACCTTAGTTTTTCCCCCTGTCTTTTGTCCCAGGCTCTGTCTCACAGACACATACCTCCTCTCTCCATAGTTTGTTGAACATAACCTTCGATTTGAGACTCGATAGGGCCTCTGCTCCTCCCTTTAGGATGATGTCGTCGATCCTCTCGTAGGCCATGGCCGCAAGGGTTCTGTCCTCGCAGTCCGAGGCCCATGCGGATAGCCCTTTCGGAGCTCTCAAGGCCAGTTCAAAGAGGACGAGACGCTGAGGAAGCTCTCCGAAACGGTGGGCTCTCTCTTCGTCTCCCGATCCTGGTTCGGTCAGGACCTTGCCCAGGAGGTCTCGATATCGTTCGGACAGAGCCCTCCGAGGGCGCCTTTTCTTGGGGGATGTCCCATCCTCTTGCTGACCACTATCATCGGAGACTAGGCGTGTTCCGGTGACGAGAATCTGTCTTAGGTTTTTTATAGGGTCGCCCTCCACTCCCGATCCGACGTCGTGGAATCTCTTCATGGCGAGCTGGGTTCCCCGTTCGCCTATGCCCATGGCGGCGTTCAGGCCAACCGGCATATCCACCGGGACAGGCCCATCGCCGACCCTTCCGATGTCAGCACCGACACACCGGGAGCACACCCCTCTTTCCGACTGGGCGCAGGTGATGGGGCTGGCACAGGAGGCTATGAGGACCGGACCTTGCCCTACATTTATCGTTTTAGAGATATCCTTTAGCCTATCCAGGTCTTCGGCGGCGATCAGTTTGTCGAAATCCACAAGGTCGATACGTTCGTCGGATTTTTGGCCTATCCGGTGGCACCAGCGACCGAGCAGGACCGACTCTAGGGCACTACCTAACTCATCTCCGGGGAAGATCTCCGGTGATTCCCAGAGATAGCCTCCTTTGGGCTTCAGACGATGGCCCTCGGGGAAGGTATAGTTTATCGAAAGTCGCCGCTTATCTTCGCCGACGACCTGGGCGTATATCTCCATCCGGCCCTCGGATTTGCAGTCTTCCGATTCGGTCAAGGTGTCGTATAGACCCTCCGCCAGCAGTCGGGAGAGGTATCCCGCCTGAGCTGTGGCGAGCTTTTTGTCCCCCATAGAGTCTCTGGAGGCGTAGCTGTAGACGAAGAGCTCGTCGTCTGACAGGCCGGTCCAGAAGCAGCCGGGAATCCAGCTTTCGTGGAGAGGTTTGTAGAGGATCGGGTCAGGTTTTTTCTGGCTAGGCTTTTTCTTACCTTTAGCCACCATATCTTCTTTGCCAACAACTGGCACAAGCTTCTCCGGTGTCTTTGAGTAGATATCCTGAAGGCCGATAAAACCGCACATGTGACGAAGATCCGAGGGCTTCCCTTTGGCTTTGCTCAGGACCATTCTGCTTAGGTGAGAGTTTGATTGGGTTTCAAGCCATGCCGAGATCACATCTTCGGTGGTTTTTTCGCGCTTTTGATATTTTGCCTTAAGCTCTCCAAGCTCCTGTTGGGTTATCTTTTGAGGATCGTAGTCCTCGGTATCCTCCAGATTATGGGCCTCTTTCCTGTTTTCCTCTAGTTCAACGAACAGGGCATCCAGCTCGTCGGGAGGAAAGCTGCAGCACCCCGTCGAGGCGGCACAGATATCTCGTTGTAGCTGCCCAAGATTGTCCCACCAGTCTGGATCGTTCTTTACCATGTCGTTTACAAGAGTCCCTAAGGGCGTTGCGTAGCCCTTAGATTTCTCCTCCACGTCCTCCCTCGGATAGCAATAGCCTAGGTATTTTTTCTTTGTCTCCCTGTCCAGAGCGCTCCATCCCAATGCCAGGTCCAGACCGGAGGCTATCATGAGCTTGCCGTCGCCGATACGGCCGGGAGTGGCCTTCAACGTAAAACCGCTAAGGTCCCTTATCCAGGGATCTTGGGGCAGATACACCGCCATGGTGTCGCCGTCGAAGTCGGCGTTAAAGCCCTCGGTGACCATGGAGGGGATGGCCATGGCCTGTTCCTCCCATACGGTCCACTTGAAGGCCTGAACGGAGTGGCGGTGCAGGCTTGGCTGGCGGATCAGGATACACCACAGGGGACCTTTTGCCTCCAGAGCCTTGTTGATCGCCTCCGCGACCTCTTTAACCTTGGCTGCGTCTCCGCTGTGGGCTTTTTTGCGGAGGTCCTTCAATTTCCCCTTCAGGCCAAGGATCTCCAGGCCATCGTGGTCCTTCAGGAGTTCCACCGCCAGCTGGACCGGCAGCCGTACCTCGTCCAGCGCCAGCTCTGGACGGCTTACGATGACCGCCCTTCCGCTGTGGTTCGTCCTGTGACCCAAAACGTGCCCTCGGAGGATTCCTTTTTTGCCTTTAACGCAGTTGGAGAGTGTCTGATGATATTTTTGTAGCGATGTCAGGACAGCGTAGGCTACCGCATTAGCCACTTTCCTATCCTTCGGGACCTTACCGACATCCTCCATAAATGCCTTGTAGCATTTCCCCAAGGTCTCCTGTCGGAGGAGAACGTCAAGCATAAAGGGGATGCCCCAGCCATCTTTGCCCCTGGCGGTCAGAAGGGAGAGGGCCATAGGGGAACAGGGCATTTTGCCCTTGCTGTCGGAGGATGATCGGGATTCCTGCTGATCCTCCGAATCGTTGCTTTTTGTAGCTATCTTCATATTCCTGATCGCCCTCAGAATCGGATGATCCGACTCCTCCCCTCTTTCGAGCCCTAAGGCCCTCTCCATGGCCTTTATGGCTCCGTCTATCCAAGACTGGGTGACCTTGCCTAGAATAGCTTCATTTTCAAGGCAGCGTGCGATCGCTTCGGTTATTTTCAGCTCCACCTCGGAGGCTTCCTGGTCTATGGTGGTGACCACCGCAGGGGATTTCCTCAGGCCGTCGATCTCCTCTGGGGCAGGAAAGTTAAACGTCTTGCCCGGCTCCTCCCGCTTGATATATTTCTTGGCAAAATACTCTTCGTTGTCGCTATTGGCTATTAAAGCGTGAGCGATTCTGCTGGAGAGGCAAGGGGCTGTGCCTTCACCGGACCCTACCCTTTTGATAGGTATAGTTTCCTCAGATCGTGCTGTACCATCCACACCTGCAAGCCACAGAAGTTTTTCAAGAGCATCCATAGTACGTGTCTGGCCGTCTCCCAGCCTTTCTCCCGAGGCCCTAAGGCTGGAGAGGAGATCCAGGGCGTGGCCGTTCAAACCGTTTTCGGAGCATAGTGGCCCTCTGCTGAGGATGGCCCAGTTCTCCATCTCTCCGAGCCTCTGTCCCGCTTTGGCACCTCCTGAGGTCGGCTGGCCGATGAAACCGTTGGAGGGGCCGTCGGTCCCCCGGGCCTGGAGCTTTTTGTCCACGTGATGGACAAGCCGGGAGATATACTGATAGCCGCAGAAAGCCCGAACCTCTTTTTCCTGGTTTTCCTCACTGTACCGGACCGGAAAACCGCTTCCTTTGTCGGTCTCGCCACCTAGGCCAAGCTTTTTGAGGATCGGCAGGACCGTGTTTCGCCATTCTTCACCACGGTAGAGATCGTCGCTTTTTACCTCGTCGTCTATGAGGCCCCAGTCTCGGGCCTTCAAGGCCAGGCCGTGGCCCATCTCCAGTATCTGACCAAGGTTTTTGCGGCCTACTATGGAGCAGGGGGAGATGATGAGGTCCACGGTCTCCAGACGCTCCCCACCGTCAGGTCCTTTCAGGACGACCTTAGGCATGGAATCGTCTTCCTCTATTTTGGTGACCACTCCTTTGTTGCCGTTCCTTCCGGTGATTTTATCGCCGATCCTGAGGGGCCTGACGATGTCAAACTCGTAGACTATCTCGACTTTGGACTTCAGAGAATCCTTTCTTTTCCTGTCTCTGACCGACTTGACCGAAACCCCGATCAAAGTCCCTGGCGCAAACCACGGATAGAAATGGCTTCTTTCACCGGCTAAAACCCCGGGGAGAGGCAGAGGCTCGTCGAAGGTGTAGGTTTTCTTCTCTTCTCCCGCCAGACCACGAACCTGCCTCTCGATCCTTTCGATCAGCTCTGGAAAATCCTTAACCCCAGCTTGGGAAAGCATCTCGCCCTCTAGCTCGTAGATTTTTCCGGTTGGCTGTTGCTTGGGCTCCATCTTCAGCTTCTCAGCGAAAGACCGAGAGACCACCAGGCCGTCTTCGTAGGTGAATCCCTTCCAGGGCATTACCGCCACAAGGGCGTTGGAGCCCAGGTAAGGCTTAAACCGCCCCGCCTCGTCCAGATGGCCTTCAAGGGCCTCTAGCTTTTCCCCTCTGGCTCCCTCTACGTACCCAGGAACCAAAGAGGGCTCTCCTCCCTCTATACTCTGCTCCCCCTGTTTGAGGTTTTTGCCTCCCATCATGAGCCTAGGTCCGTCGCTGTGATGGGGGTAGGGAACCATACCGACGGCCACGGAGAAAAGGCTTCGTTCCTCGCCATCTTCAGCCGGATAGACCCCTTTGCCGTCCTCCCCCCGATGTGCCGTGGCGGCCATGAAGAGCTGAAGGCCTATTTTCTCCGACTCGGGGGTGTGGAAGGGGCACAGTCGAAATTTATGGCTTACGTGGGGAAGCCTGACCCTGCCGTTGGTCTGGACCTTGGAGGCCATGGTGACCTGCCTCTCCAGCTCCAGGCAGCGGAGGGAGTTGCTGTCGTTCAGAGGTAAGGCCTTCACCAATCCCGACCTAACCGATCGGGAGGTCCAGAAGCTGTTTAGGTAGGACTCAAGCTTAGCTATCAGGTTAAGAGCCCTCCGCTCGTTTTTTTCCCTGTCTTTACCATTTACTTTTTTAAGAGCATCCAGAAAATTACTAAAAGCCCACTCGATATTTGACCACCAAGGAGAATATATCTCGAGATTATCGAGATCGGGGAGGTGCTTCTTCTTCAAGGATGTTAAATAAGACCTCTTGTCTTTTTTCTTTTCTCTTTTCCTGCCTACCATCGCAAGGCCCCAGTCGGTCCTGTGATCGTCTAAAGGAGCGGCCTTTGACGATATGGGTATAAGCCAGGCCACCTCTCGTCTAACGGCAAACCTTTTTATCTCCACATCCAGAAGGAGCAACCATGCGGTGTTATCAAGGCTAAGGACGGGTTTCCCCTTTATAGACACAGAAGCTGGGCTATCGTTTCCGCTAAAACTGGAGATCGTTTTGTTTATCTCATTCAGCATTTGTTCCGTTCTCAACTCTACCGCTCCTCTCCATATCCCTAGAGATCTCAGGCAGTCCCTTTCGGGCTATCTCTTTATTCTTCCACCGGGAATCCAGGGTTATGTCCTCCAGAATCTCCAGCCATTCGGGGATTTTGGGGACCTGGACAAGTTGGGAGGCAAGCTCCACCTCCGCCACCGCAAACCCAGGAAGGTCGGGATAGATGTCCACCTCCCAGGGGCCTGTTCTATACCTGGCCTTTTCGATCCTCCAAGGGGCGAGGCTGCCTAAGAGCCTGAATATCCACCGAGGGATCGGCAACTCCCACTCTCCCCTGACAAAGCCCGACCCTGTCTTGACGGTGATATAACACCTGTCGTCGATGGATCGAACCCTGGTCTCCCACGCTTTCGTCGCTATCAGGTATCGCTGGTCGACTTTCAAGGCCCTTCCAGTCGAATTTCCGACTACCTTGCAGAGGTATTTTCTCTCTATCTCAGTTCCCATTCCGCTCTGGCTCCGGCTCTTTTCTTGGGTAATCGGGCCTGATGTAGAACCCCCTCAGGTGTCGGCCCGTCCTATCGACCTCTCCTGTTATCTCCTTGGCTATGTCGTAAAGCTGTTCTTCATGGTTCGCCGGAGCTTCCTGACCTTGAATCTCCTTCGGTATCAGTTTTATATCCACGGAAAAAGAGCCCTTCTCTTTGGGGGGAACCGGAAGGACAACCTCGACCAAGCGGTGTTTATAGAAGTGCAGAAACTGCTCCCACTTGAAGGCTATCCTGTTTACCAGCGAAAGCCCCTGCACGATAGACAGGTTCTCCCCTTCAAAGAGCACCTGGAAGCCGTCGTCTCCTTTGAGTTTTCTCAGACGCTTGAATATTTCGGGGTAGACGGCTTTACATATACTGCCTATTCTGCCAGATACCTCACGGTCCATGGTCCCCGATCGGGAATCCTCGGGGGTGATTTTATTCGCCAGCTCACAAAGTTCCTTCACGCAACTATTCATGGACAGGGCCTTACCATCTATTTCAAGGTCGATAGCCTCAAGAATCTGGCTGTATATGGGAAGCTGGGCCGCCAGGGCTTTGGCCTCGTATGCGGTCCGCTCCAGCCTCTGAATGAGATGATCCTCGCCGACTATCCTGTCGGACTGGACGTCACAACCGTCTAAAACCCTGAGAAGGGCGGTCACGGTGAGGACCTCCTCTTCGGAGATATGACCACCGGCAAATATGGTGGCAAACTTTCCGAGCCTGGACGATACCGGGGAAAGGGTCGATTTGAACCTTTCCTTCCCCATGAGCAACTTCCCTACCTCCCAGACCGATTTTTTCTTTTTTTTAGGGATATAGTCGTCCAGTCGGACGTATCCCCTGTGTCCAGCACATACCTCGGGCACCAGTTTTTTCACTATCTCCAGATATTCTTTCAGCTCCCCGGCACGGTCTTCTACTACGTTGAGTCCCTCCATTTCGTCGGGGTCGGGAAAGAGGTCCTTCGCCCTGAGTCGGACCATCTCAGCGGATAGAAGGTTATGGACCTCCCTCACCGCCGAGGGAAAAAGAGACAGAGGGAATACGTCGCCATCTTCGGACTCATTAAGGTCTAAAGGATAGGTCAGGGCGGTGTGGCCTATATCGTGAAGGTATATGGCCGATATGAGCAACGCCAGGGGGATAGGTCTGTCCATGTACAGATCTTTGGATCGGCCCTCGCCTAGTGGCTCTCCTCTGTCCAGCGACCTCATGACGTTGCCCGCTATCTCCATGATCCTCTTGGAATGTCGTCTGGAGTGTTCCACCGTCTCGGGGATCTGGTCTCCCATCCATAGATCTGACCATCTGGTCTCTATGAGTTTTTCCATGTAGTTTCCCAGGCAGGGTGAGACTTTTTTGAGCCTGCTGAGAAGCTCCCTTCCCGATCCGGTCACCTGGCTCTGGCCTTTTTTATACTGCTCTATCAGGCTCTTCGCCAAAGAGGAGGTCGACCCTTCTACAAAAAGTCCTCTGACCCAACTGGGCAAAGTGGAGTTTTTCAAAACTCTGTTCCTCTCGACAGAGTCCATGCTGCAAAGCCCTTTGAGAAGGGAGATCTCCTCGTCCATAGCACCTATGGCACAGGAGACGGGAAGGGGCATGAGATCAAAGGTCTCTCTGGTTTCTTCCCGTCCCTCTCCAAAAGCGTAGATCGCTGGAATATCGTAGATCAGAGAGTAAAGGCTTGCGTAGGCGGAGATAGATTTATAGCCGCCGGTCATGTTTATAACCAGGCTATCTCTCGCACCTAAGCCAGCTCTTATTTCGTCGAATTTTTCAAATATACTGTTTACGCTTTTGTGGAACTCCTGGGCTCCGCCCACTTTTATATCCAACGGAGAAACCGTCCAGTTAAAATCCTTCCAGTTCGGGAATAATTTCGCATCGTGAACCTCTTTCAGGTACCAGACACAATAGAGAGCGGTTAGGAAGGATATGCCGCCTCTAGATGGATATAGATGAAGGTCAAGTGAAATGGCGTCTTCCTGCCTGCTTATATGTCCTAAGGTGCTTTGGACCTCCGCTGAGATAAGGTTTTCCGTCACGAATTTCTTTTTATCGATCTCACCAGACCTTACTTTATTGAGGATGCCCCTCTCCTTTTCCCCTATTGAAAATCCGGGCATATTCGTAAGACCTCTCACTACGTTGGGGATATCGGCATCTTTAAAGACAGAATCCGAAAACCCCCCTAATTTATCCGAGTTTACCCGACTCCTTTCAGACCAATCATTCCCTTCAAGATGAGTAGCAACAGAAGTGCCTACCGTGCAGAGCATTACTATTTTGCGATCCTCAGCCAAAACGTAGCCCTCCTTTTTTACGATCCTTTTTCCATGATAGCACAGGTTTTTTGCTCTTCATTGGTTATTTTGCGACCTTTCTTGCTAGCTATATGATCCAAATTACTTCAGAGATGATCGAGCAAGTCAAATATCAGAAATGTGGTATTTAGGGTGCTGTCGGCAAAGCAATGCCTCTAAAAAAATAAATACAAGACAAGGCAAGACCTCTGTAGCTTAAAGCTACCAGGGCTAATCCAAAACGTAGAAAGGGGATCAACAATATGAACGCTCAAAAACTGGCTATCGCTGTGAACGGAGTATTTTTTATCCTGATAGGACTGAACCTGGAGAGCGTAAAGCTCTATCTAAATGTCACCTCAAACGTCGCTATCGTAATCATCGTTTTTGGGATGGCCCTGGCTTTTTTGCCAACCCTAATTAAGAAGGAGATAGTGAAGCAATCTAAAACAAAGAAAGACAGGTACTTCTTTTTTTTTGAGCAAGAGGTGACAGAAACGAACTTCTACGAGGTGATTACTCTTTTAGGTTTTAATTTGACGAAGCCTAGGTTGATCGAAAGTCACTACGAAGCTAGCTATCGCCTTTCCGAAGAGTCTCTCAAAGACTTTCTTTCCATAATCACCGCCACTATCCCGGTCGTAAATAATGCCCTCCTTTCCATGAGGAGTGCGTCGATATCCTCATCCCGGAACTCAAGAAAAGCATCATAAAGGAAGTATCTTAGTTGCCGCAGCTCAGACCCCAAATCATCCGGGCCTGAGCTGCTTCTAAAAGCGGGGCATCACCTATTACTGAATAAAACAGAGGAGGGGTGCAAAGCTTGGTATAACTGTCTTTGAGGGGGTAATAAGCACCATATAACTCAAAAAAGAGCCATTTGCTTTAGTTTGTGCAGGGGGATTGAGCAAACAGCCAGCCAATGATCCCATCAGATGTCTCTAAAACAATAAATAAAAAGCAACAGTATTGGATATCATGGGAGAGGAGAGAGGCTTTCGCCCCCAAAGGGTTGCCAAGGCCAACGAGGATCCTCGAATCGCCGAGCTTGAGGTCAGGGTCTCGGACCTGACGTCCTCTCTAGAGATAACCCAGCAGCAGCTCGAGTCTTTGGAGGAGGAGCTTAAGTCGGTCAGAGAGGAGGCCGCCCAGGACGCATCGGTGGACTTCTTCAGGGAGCTCAACGCCCCTACATGGGGAGGTTTGCTGGACCAGCTCTACGCATCTGAGGGCAGAATCGCCAAGCTGAGGTCCGAGGGAGCGATACCTCAGGAGCTCGAGTCCACCGCCACGACGGTCAGGATGG
>NZ_FXBB01000038.1 GCF_900177735.1 Dethiosulfovibrio salsuginis
TGCTTGTCTCAAGGCTGGTCAGAAACGAGCTAGAAAACCACGCTCCAGAAGAAGAGGCAAAGAGCGTCAAGGCCATGGGACCATTGATATACGCCGAGCACTTCAAGTTCATCGCCCCATCGCTGGTCCAGTTGGTACTACACCACCAAGGCTTTTTTGTGGACTACATGGATAACCTGCTCAAGTTCTCCTTTGCTGGGAAGGAATACCCATGGCGAAAGGACCATAAGCTTCCTCTGGAGAAGGTGTACCTTAAAGAAAACCATTAAGCAAAGAACATAAAATTCCGTTGACGCAAATGATACCCGTGAAACATCAAGTCTTACGTAACTAAGTTACCAGCTATGCGATCCTACACTGAGCGTAGTCAGGGATCTGGAGATCGCGGAGATAAATTCGATAGGTGACAACTCCCAGATCGACGAGATGAACGGTAGACACCTGGTGGTCCTCGGGGTTGTCGTAGGACTCTTCAGCCTCCTGATCTACGGAGGGATCCAGTGGAAATGGGGACTCAACCAAAGCGCGGCGCTGTTCATATGGATGGCCATTCTGGGCGGACTTTGTTACGGCTTTTCGCCCAATAAGATCGCAATCGAGTTTATCGATGGGGCAAAAAAGCTCACATTCGGGGCCCTCATAATAGGCTTCGCCAGGGCAATCTCGATCATACTTACCGACGGACATATCCTTGACACAGTGGTGTTCTACCTTGGAGGAGCCCTCGGAGCCCTTCCTTCGCTGATCCAGGGAACCGGAATGTTCCTGACCCAGCTGATCGTAAACGGTCTGATAACCTCCGGAAGCGGCCAGGCAGCAGCCACGATGCCTATCATGTTCCCCGTCGCCGACATGATAGGTATGACAAGACAGACCGCCATCCTAGCCTTCAACTTCGGGGACGGACTTAGCAACTATATCCTGCCCACGTCATCGGCCCTCATGGGCTTTTTGGCCGTGGCGAACATCAGATACGACCAGTGGATGCCCTATATGTGGAAGCTATTCCTGATCTGGATCGTCACAGGATCGGTATTGGTGACCGTCGCCAATCTCACCGGATACGGACCTTTTTAAGGGGGACCGACATGATTGATGGGACAAAAAAAGGGATCTTCTCCTTTATAGACGAGATCCAGCCGGAGATATGCGCTATGTCCGACGATCTCTTCGACAATCCAGAGATAGGCCTTCAGGAGCACAGAAGCTCGGGGATACTCGTCGAATACCTTCAGAAGCACGGATTTTCGGTTACATCAGGGATAGGGGGGCTGGAGACCGCCTTCAGGGCGACCTATAAAAAGGGAGAGAATGGCCCTAGGATAGGGCTGCTCTGCGAGTACGACGCCCTTGAAAACATCGGGCACGCCTGCGGACACCACATGCAGGGACCGGCGGTGATCGGTGCGGCTCTGGCCTTAAAGGAGTGTTGTGAGGAGGAACACGAGATAGTGGTGTACGGAACTCCAGCGGAGGAGACTGTAGGAGGCAAGATAGAGATGCTGAAACAGGGCTGTTTTCAGGATATAGACGTAGCCCTGATGATGCACGGATCGCCGACGACCACCACCGACGTAAAGTCCATGGCTATGTCCAACTTCGACGTGACCTTTCACGGGACAAGCGCCCACGCCGCCCTGGCTCCTGAGAAAGGCAGAAGCGCCTTCGACGGTGTGTTGCTCCTTTTTCAGGGAATAGAATTCCTGAGGGAACACGTTTTGGATGACACCAGGATGCACTACACCGTGACGGATTCAGGTGGCCCGGCAAACGTTGTCCCCAAGAGGGCCACCGCCAGGTTCAGCCTCAGGTCATACGACAGGGCCTACCTCGACGAGGTTATAAAGAGGTTCAAAAAAATCGTCCAAGGGGCGGCCCTCATGACTGAAACAGAGGCGGAGGTCCTGGAGATAAAGTCCCTGGACAACAAGATACCGGTCCTCTCGCTGAACGATATCTTGATGAAAAACGCGACGATTCTAGATGCTCCTAGGATAACCCCACCGAGGGAAAAGACGGGCTCCACCGATTTCGGCAACGTCATGTACAGGGTCCCAGGGTCCTGCATAAGGGTCGCCTTCGTCCCGGAGGGAACCTCCTCCCACTCCGACGGATACCTGACGGCGGGCAAATCTCAAGAGGCCCATGAGGCGGTCGTCCTGGGGGCGAAGATCCTAGCAGCGTCGGCTTTCGACTTAATAAGCTCCCCAGAGGCTATGGAGAGGGTAAAGGAGGAGTTCGACTCGGCGAGGGCAAAAAGCTACAGGGGATAAGACTGAGCACAGGGGGCGGGATTTTCCGCCCCCTGTGCTCTACTCCACGTCCTCGTACACCTCCGGCAAGAACCTAGGGGTACAGATCGCCAGGAAAACCAGGTCTTCCTGGCCTAGGTTGGTTATCCTCTGTCGGCACATGGCGGGTATTATCACGACGTCGCCGGGGCCTACCTCCTGAGAGATGGACTCGCCGACCTCCACCGTTCCCCTGCCTGATAGAATCACATAACGCTCAACAGTCCCCTTTAGCCTGTGCCATCTAGTGGTCACCCCGACTTTTACCCTCGCCTTCGCCACCGACACGTCTCCATCGGCCTCGGAGTTCCACATCTCGGTGATGAAACATCCCTCGTCGATAAAGAACTCCTCCTCGTTTCTGAACACCATCTCTCTCATAGAACCATCTCCTAACTTAATATAGCTAAAATCACAGTAGTTGCTTGCCTTTTGAAACGAATGTCACTATTATGGGATCGTAGGGCGGTAACTAGCCGTCCTACGACCACGGTAAAGACCCGGTGGATGCTGGCGGAACAAACGTCTAAAACTAAAAGGCGAAATCATAACATAATATTGAAGGAGGCTTTTCACCATGAGGAACGGAACCGGCAAGAAGATCGTCGCCCTTGGTCTGTTAGGAGCTGTATGTATCGCAGGTGCGGCAATCGCCGCCAAAAAGGAAATCGGCTGTGCCATCTATAAGTTCGACGACACCTTTATGACAGGGGTCAGAAACGCCATTTCCGAGGCGGCAAAGGGAAAGATCAAGGTAGACATAGTGGACAGCCAGAACTCCCAGTCCACCCAGAACGATCGAATAGATATGTTCATCACCAAGAGAATGAGCGCCATGGCCATCAACCCGGTGGACCGTACCGCCGCCAGCGTCATCATAGATAGAGCCAAAAAGGCCGACATTCCTGTGGTGTTCTTCAACAGAGAGCCCCTTCCCGAGGATATGCAGAAGTGGGATAAGGTCTACTACGTCGGTGCCAAGGCGGAGGAGTCGGGCACCATGTCTGGACAGATAGTCGTCGACTACTGGAAGGCCAATCCTAACGCCGATAAAAACGGCGACGGAGTCCTTCAGTACGTTATGCTCAAAGGCGAGCCAGGACACCAGGACGCCGAGCTCAGGACGAAATACTCCATAAAGGCTGTGGAGGAGGCTGGCATACCCGTCGAGAAGCTGGCTGAGGACACCGGCATGTGGGACAGGGTCAGAGGCCAGGAGAAAATGGCGGCCTTCCTCGCAGCCCACGGCGACAAGATCGAGGCGGTCTTCTGCAACAACGACGACATGGCACTGGGAGCTATAGAGGCCCTCAGAGCGGTGGGCTACTTCAAGGGAGATACCTACATGCCCGTAGTAGGAGTTGACGCCACAGCACCGGCGATCCAGGCCCTTGAGGAGGGAACCCTTCTCGGCACCGTCCTCAACGACGCGGTCAACCAGGGTATAGCCACCTACAACCTGGCCCAGATCATGGCCGACGGCGAGACACCGACCGACGAAAACGTAGGCTACACCATAACCAACGGAAAATACGTCTGGGTCCCCTACCGTAAGGTCACCAAGGAAAACGTAGCGGATTTCAAGTAGTGCCCTTAGAGGGGAGGAGGAGACCTCCTCCCCTCTTTTCATCGGAAGGGGATGGTTAACTATGAACGATCGATCGGTGCTTACTATGACCAAGGTCAGCAAGGCCTTCCCGGGGGTTCAGGCGTTAAAGGACGTCTCCCTGTCGGTCCGTCCAGGGACGGTCCACGCCCTTATGGGTGAAAACGGGGCGGGCAAATCGACCTTGATGAAGTGCCTCTTTGGAATATACAGAATGGACTCAGGAAAAATAGAGCTAGACGGCAAGGCCGTGGAGATACCTAACCCTAAGTCCGCACTGGACCTGGGGATCTCCATGATCCATCAGGAACTCCACCCTATACCACACCGACCGGTGATGGAGAACATCTGGCTTGGACGAGCACCGGTAAAAAAGCTCGGCCCCCTCTCGTTTCTGGACTGCAAGGCCATGGAGGCCCAGACAAAAGAGCTTTTCAAAGACCTCGACATGGACATAGACCCAAGGCAACAGATTCGCCATCTCTCGGTCTCCAGGATTCAATCGGTGGAGATAGCCAAGGCTGTGTCATACAGTGCGAAAATAATAGTCATGGACGAGCCGAGTTCATCCCTCACAGAGGACGAGGTTCAGCACCTCTTTCGCATAATACGACAGCTTACCGCCAGAGGCATAGCCATAATATACATATCCCACAAAATCGAGGAGATTCTCCAGATATCCGACGATGTCACCATAATGAGGGACGGCACTCTTGTGGGAACCTGGCCTTCCTCCGAGCTCTCCACCGACGATATCATATCCCGAATGGTCGGGCGAACGATGACGAACCGCTTTCCTCCCAGGCAGAACCAGCCTGGGGAGGTTATCATGGAGGTCAGTGGCTACTCCTCCCCTTACCCAAAATCCTTCAAAGACGTGTCCTTTGAGCTCAAAAAGGGGGAGATACTGGGGGTAGGAGGTCTCGTAGGGGCCCAGAGGACCGAGCTCATGGAGGCAGTTTTTGGCCTTAGATCCACCAGTTCGGGAACTTTAAAGCTGAGAGGGGAGGAAATTGACCTGTCCTCCCCGATAATCGCCAAGAGGCAAAAAATGGCCCTTCTGACCGAGGAGAGGCGGGCGACAGGTATCTTTCCGGTCCTATCGGTCCAGTCAAACCTGGTAGTGGCAAACCTAGCGGCCTATAAGGGAGCCCTAGGGCTGCTTAACAGCGGTGCAATGTCCAAAGACACCGACGAAGGCATAAAAAGGCTGTCCGTAAAAACCCCCTCCAGAGGGACACTCATAAGGAGCCTGTCCGGCGGCAATCAGCAAAAGGTCCTGCTGGCCCGGTGGCTACTGATAGACCCGGATATACTCATCCTCGACGAGCCCACCAGAGGGATAGACGTAGGTGCAAAGTACGAGATTTACACTATAATGGCGGACCTGGCAAAACAGGGAAAGAGCATCATAATGATATCCTCCGAGCTCCCGGAGCTCATGGGAATGAGCGATCGGATAATGGTCATGAGTGAAGGAAAGCTGGCTGGCATATTGAACGGAGCGGAGGCCACGGAGGAGAAGATAATGAAGCTGGCGACCCTGTACGTCGCCTGATGATGGGAGGTCCTACAATGTCGAAACTCAAACAAATTTTATCCCAAAACGCCATATTCGTGGTCCTGGCGTTTCTGATCGTGGTCATAGCGACCATAGACCCCAGGTTTCTGTCCCTGGCCATCCTCAGGGACATACTGATGCAGAGCTCCACCAGGGCGATACTGGCCCTAGGTGTCGCCTTTATACTTATAACCGGTGGGGTCGACCTCTCCTCCGGTCGAATGGTGGGATTCGCGGCGGTAATATCGGCGTCTATGCTCCAAAACGCCGATTACGTCCGAAGGTTCTATCCCGACATGGCTCAGATATCGGTCATATTCCCTATACTGCTGGCGATAGCGGCCTGTATGATACTCGGGATGTTAAACGGAGTTATCGTGGCAAAACTCAACGTGCCACCCTTCATAACCACCCTTGGCATGATGGTCGTGGTATATGGAATAAATTCCATATACTTCGACATGCCCCCTAACAACTCCCAGCCCATAGGTGGGATTAGGCCTGACTTCACCTGGTTCGGCTCGGGCTACGCCGGTGGGATACCGGTCATAATCCTGATAGCCCTTGCGGTCGCAATACTGGTATGGGTTCTCTTCAACAAGACTCTCCTTGGGATGAACATGTACGCCATAGGAGGCAACAGGGAGGCCGCGGAGGTCTCAGGTATAAACGTGGTTAAGACCCTCATACTCCTCTACGCCATAGCGGGAGCACTATACGGTGTCGCGGGATTCCTGGAGGCCGCTAGAACCGGGGGAGCCACCAATAACTACGGCACCATGTACGAGCTGGACGCCATAGCCTCCTGCGTCGTCGGGGGGGTCTCCACCACCGGAGGAGTCGGCACGGTACCAGGGGTTCTGGCGGGGGTGCTCATATTCGGTGTCATAAACTACGGCCTTACCTTTATAGGGGTAAATCCCTATTGGCAGCTTATCATAAAGGGACTTATCATCGTTGCAGCGGTGGCCTTCGATATCCGAAAGTACGTCGCCAAGAAATAGCTAGAGGGAGGCCTAGGCCTCCCTCTAGCTATTTCTTTATGGAAACCCCATCCCCTGCCACGGTCTCCAATACCGAGACCTTTAAGCCAGTGTGCTTCTCGTACCAGCCCGAGACGTCCTCCACTAAAGGGGAAACCGCCTCTTTTTCGACAAGGGCCAGCACGCTTCCACCGAAGCCCGCGCCGGTCATCCTGGCTCCCAGACAACCTTTATGCTGCCAGCAATAGGAGACCAGACAGTCCAGCTCTCGACAGGTTACCTCGTAGTCGAACTGAAGTGACAGGTGAGATCGGTTCATGAGCTTTCCGAAACGGGCTAGATCACCTGCCTCCAAAGCGGCAGCACCCTCTTTAGCCCTTCGATTTTCCCATATAACGTGCCTGGCCCTCCTCTGGAGAAGAGGATCGGGTATAGACTTCTCCACGACGTAGTACCCCTCGGGAGACAGGTCCGCCAAATTGGAGACCTTTACCCCTGCCGCCTTTATGGCCTTAAAGGCCTCTTCCGTCTCCTCTCTCCTGAGATTATACTGAGAGGAGCTTAACTCCCTTTTCTTACCGGAGTCCAGTATCAGCAGGACATGGTCGTCCATGGACAGAGGAACCGCCCTATGCTCCAGAGTGGAGCAGTTCAGGAATACCCCCTTATCCTCCCCCCCTAAGGCTATGGCAAATTGGTCCATTATGCCCGACTGGACCCCTATAAACCGGTTCTCCGCCTCTTTGCATATCTGAGCCATGGTAATCTTAGAGGAGTCGTCAGCCATAAGGTTAAGGCCACAGAGCTCGGAGATCACCGCAGCGGTGGCCATCTCTATTGACGCAGAGGAGGAAAGTCCGCTGTTTCTAGGGATCGTCCCGAAAAACACCATATCGAACCCTTTATCCAGAGGGAGACCTCGCTGTTTCATCGCCCACATGACAGACTTGGGGTAGTTAGCCCAGCCATGGTATGCTAAATTTGAAAGATCGGATATATCGAAGGTAACCGGATCGGCGTGAGGGAAATTATCCGACCTTAGCCGAACGGAGCTATCGTTTCTCAGCCTTCCCATCGCCCAGGTCCCAAGGTCTATGGCGCAGGGGAGGACGTAGCCACCGTAGCAGTCGGTGTGCTCACCTAGCAGATTGACCCTGCCTGGAGCGAAGGCTATTACCGTTCCGTCGCAGGGACCGTAGTAGCGTTTCCACATCTCGCAAAGTAACTCTCGCAAAAAAATCACCCCTCCTGGTCGTTCTATCTCGATTCTACACCAAAGAGGGAACAAATACACGGACATATCGGAAGGAGAGTTTTTCTTGATCGAACCAGAGGTGTTATCCAGCTGCGCCAAAGCCCTTGTAAACTACGGAATAAAGGAAGGATTAGCGGAGGAGCTCGACCGATGGGTGCTGACCAACTCAATCATAGGATCCCTAGAGCTGCCGGACCCTGTAGATGGCGAACCGATAAAGGACGAAATGGAGGCCATCGCCCTTCTACATCGATACGCCCAGGAGACGGGACACCATTGGGGAGAGCTACCGGAGGAGAAGTTTGTAGGGAGAGTCATGGGGCTGTTGACCCCTTCCAACGGGGCTATGGCCAGGGATTTTTGGGCGATAATGGGGGATAAAGGACCGGTGGAGGCCACCCAGTGGCTATACAGGATATCCGCCGCCACCAAAGACGTGAGGCTTGATCTGGCGTCTAAAGACCTCCGCTGGACTGTGTCGACCTCCTACGGCGACCTTCAGATGACCATAAACCGATCAAAACCGGAGAAAGACCCTAAGGACATAGCGGCACCTAAGACGGGAAAATCCTATCCTAAGTGTCTACTGTGCCCCGAAAACGCCGGCTTCTGGGCAAAACCGGGACACCCGGAGAGATCTAACCACAGGATAATGCCCATATCCCTCGACGGTGAGGAGTGGTTTTTGCAGTATTCTCCTTACGTCTACTACCATCAGCACTGTATCGTTTTCTCAAAAGAGCACAGACCTATGGCGGTCGGCACGAGGACGGTGCCCAGAATACTGGACTTTCTCGACCAGTTTCCCCATTTCTTTCTGGGATCCAACGCCGCACTGCCTATCGTAGGAGGCTCTATACTGGACCACGACCATTTTCAGGGAGGGAACTGGTCCTTCCCTATCCAATCCGCCTCGGTGAGGAGAAGCTGGACCGAAGGCTCGATCACAGCGGAGGCCCTTGTCTGGCCTATGGCGACCCTCAGGATCAGATCGAAAAACAGACAGGAAATAGAGAGAATTGCCACTTCCGCTATAGAGGGCTGGAAATCCTACGACGATCCCGAATGGGAGATCGAGAAGGAACACAACTCGGTGAGCGTCATAGGCCGAAAGGTCAAAGATAGCTACGAAATAGACATGGTCCTCAGAAACAACAGGACATCCGAGGAACATCCTGACGGAATATTCCACATCAGGCCGTCGAGACACCACATAAAGAAGGAAAACATAGGCCTGATAGAGGCCATGGGACTGGCGGTGTTGCCGGGAAGGCTATCGAGGGAGATGGAGCCCCTATTAAATGCACTTTCGGGGGAGAATCCCTCGACGCCCGAATCCTGGCCTCATAGAGAGTGGGCTGAGAGCCTCCTGGAGAGACACGGCAGGGCTAACTCCATCGAGAAGTCCAAGGAGATCGTCGAACAGGAGATAGGCTACGTCTTTATGGACGCATTAAGGGACTGCTCCGTATATCCCGAGGAGACAGGGACAGAGGGGCTGGATCGGTTTATCGATACCATAATCAGCTAAAGGGCACCTCTAAAAACTCTAATCCTCGGAGAGATCGTTTCGACGGAGCCCATTTGAGCCCGTATACTCGACATGCCGTCGTGTAGTCGAATGGGGCGACAGGACGTCGCCCCAAGCCGAGGGGGCACAGGACGTGCCCTCCGAGGCGGTTCGTACGAAACAGGCAGGTCGAGTATACGATTGGGCCAGGGCGTAGGCGGAACGATCTCTCCGAGGGGACTCGAAAGTGAGTTTTTAGAGGTTCCCTAAAGGACAGGCCCTGGAGTTCTCTCCAGGGCCTGTCCTTTAGCTTTTAGTCTTTCGCCAGGGCCACTATCGCGGCTCCCATGATCTTCGCACTGGTCATCATGTTATCTATATCCCAACATTCGTTGGCCTCGTGAATGTTGGAAGGCTCGCCGGGAAGGATCGGTCCAAAGGCTAGAACGTTAGGCATGGCCTTGGCGTATGTTCCTCCACCGATGGACATAGGGCTATCGCCGGCCCTACCGGTCTCCTGCCTGTACACGTCCATCAGCTTTACCACCAGCTCCGAGTCCTCCGCCATATAAAGAGGCTCGCTTTTCCTCATGGAGAGGACCTGCCATCCTGCCTCGGCGAAGGTCTTCTCCAGGACAGGCGCTACGTCCTCGGTGGAGAAGGTAACAGGGAAGCGGGGGTTCAGTGAAAACCTCACCGTATCCCCTTCGGACTTCATGGTTCCCCAGCACACAGAGGTATAGCGGGACACGTCGTCGTAGAGGCACACACCGAGGCTCTCACCGTAAACTTCGGTTCCAACGTAGCGATCAAGGGAGTTAAGTGTGGCTCCCTGTTCGCCGGAGACCCCTAAAGTCCTCAGGAACTTGACCAGCCAGGCCACGGCGTTGACACCGATCTGAGGCAGGCTACCGTGGGCCGGTGCTCCGAGCATGGTTAGGACGAAGCGACCTTCCCCCTTGTCCTCCACGGAAAGCTTAGCCTTCTCCGGGCCTTTGAACGCGGAGACGGAGAAGTGGACCTTCTCGACTTTATCAGGATCGACCTGGATCTCCGCCTTAGCCACCGAGGGAACCGAGTTTGCCGCAACACCACCGTCGAAGGAAAGTATCCTGATAGGACCTTCCACCTTGAAGGGAGCGGAGAGCTGGGCTATTACGCTGCCTTTCTCGCCGTTAATGAGAGGGTACTCGGCGTCAGGGGTAAAACCAGCTACAGGAAGCTCCTGACCGGACTTCACGTACTCGGCGATAGCCTTGCTGCCGGTCTCCTCGTTGGTTCCGACCATTATCCGAACCCTCTTTTTGAGGGGAATCTCAAGGTCCCTTATGGCCTTAAGGGCGTAGAGGGCGCATAGGATAGGACCTTTGTCGTCCATAACCCCTCTGCCGTAGAGCTTGCCGTCCTCTATCTTGCCCTGATAGGGATCACAGCTCCAGCCATCTCCCTCGGGAACCACGTCGACGTGGCCTAGAATCGCCACCATCTCCGAGCTAGGGTCGCCCAGATCCGCCCAGGCCACCATATCCTCGAATACCCCGGTCTCAAAGCCAAGACGCTGGGCTATCTGGACGAAGTTGTCCATAGCGGCCTTAGGGCCGGTGCCGAAGGGAGCCCCTGGCTCTGCCGGACCCTCCACGCTCTTGATGGCGACGTTCTCCCTTATGGCCGCCACAAGGTCATCCCTTAAACCGTCGATGCTCTTTCTCAGTTCTTCCACAGATATACCTCCTAGAATGATCCATAGATTTCGTCTAGTCGCATTATAGAACATCCTGAGGTCCGAGAAGATAACACTTGTTTACAAAAGCTGCATGGCCTCGTCCATTATGGCGATGCCGGAGCTGGTGCCGAATACGTCACCGCCGACTATGAGGAACCTCTCCAGGTCCGCCATAGTCCTCACCCCGCCGGAGACTTTTATCCTCTTTCTGCCTTTGAGGCTTTCGGCGAGTATTCTGACCTGCTCCTCGGTGGTAGGGCTTCCGGCAAAACCGGAGCCCGTCTTTACGTAGTCCAGGTATCTCACCTTGGAACATATGTCCGCCATCCTACGGATTTCCTCCTCCGTAAGGAGGGGAGTCTCTATTATGAGCTTGAAGATCCTGGTCCCTATCTGGCTGGCCAGTGCGGAAATCTCCTCTTTAAGGTAGTCCCACATACCCGACTTTATGGCGGAGACGTTGACCACAACGTCGAAATCGGTTACGCCGGGCCCCATGTTCAGATAGTGCTCTATCTCGTAGAGCTTCACCGAGAGAGGGTGATATCCCAGGGGGAATCCGATAACCGCCGATACCCCTGTGTCGGTCCCCTCGGTCATGGCCACAGCCCTGGAAACAGCCCAAGGTGGGACCACCACGGTCCTGAACCGAGCCTCTATGGACCGAGAGATAAAGCTCTCTATCTCGTCCATAGAGCCGTCCTGCCGTAAAAAGGTGTTGTCTATTACCCTGTGAAGTTCTCTGAAAATCTCCAAGACGTTCAACCCCCTTATTCTTTGAGCACATAATAATCCTAAAAGACGAAAAAGCACAGGGACAGAGGTTACCTTCCACAAGAGTATAATGGCCCATATGACGAAAGGGGATGTTTTTATGGAACCAAGACAGCTAAAATCCATAAGGCGATGGTTTGAGGACTACACCTCAGGATACTACCGCCAGTGCGGAAAGCTCCATCAGCTGGAGCTGAAGGAAAGGCACAGCCGAAGGGTGGCGGAAAACGCCGGTCTCCTGGCGGACGATCTGGACTGGAGCGACAGCGACAGATGCCTGGCTGTGGCGGCGGGGCTCCTCCACGACATAGGCCGCTTCCCTCAGTACAGAGACCACGGGACCTTCTACGACTTCAAATCGGTTGACCACGGCGACAGGGGAGAACAGGCACTCAGGGAGGACTTCCCAAAGGACCTGCTCACCCCCAAGGAGTTCGAGCTTATCGCCATGACGATCAGAGAGCACAATAAAAAGGACCTGCCGCAACTACCCCCGGAGGACCTGGCGATGCTCAGGATCGTCAAAGACAGCGACAAGATAGACATATACAAAGTCGTCAGAGAGCACATCCAAAGAGGGGAACAGGACGCAATCTATCCCGGGCTAGGGCCGGAGGGGGAGCTCTCCCTGCCTATAATAGAGGGGCTCCTGAAGGACAAAAAAGCCCGCTACGACCAGCTCCGAACCCTGTCGGACGTCCTGCTATTTCAGCTCTGCTGGGTCCACGACATGGCCCACAGACAGTCCACAAAACTACTGTGGAACAGAGGGGACCTGGAATGGCTCATAGACCGTATCCCAAGCACGCCGGAGGTAAAGCCGGTGATCTCCCAGGTGATGGAGGAGATAAGCAGAGCCACAGGAATCTAGCTTTTGGAGTTAGGCAGGTGGGAGGGCAGCCATCCCACGACAACCTCGTCTCTGGAATTGTCCCAAAGAAAGTATATCCTGAGACACAGGGACCTATCTTTTGAGACTCCCTTACAGAGGTGGTTATCCAAAAGCAACGTTCTGTCCCTGCCGTTTTGGGAGATGGGGATGAAATATCTATCATCGTACTTTCCCGCTGACTCGTTGCTTATGGAGGGACGACAGTCGAGCCCAATCTCCTGTAGCCTTTCCTGAAAGACACTGTAATCCTGAAGCCCTAGCTTTACGTCTCTATACTCCTTGGCCAGTGCCATAAGGGCCTGGGCCACGAGCTGGGGCTTTTCGTAGGCCCCGTCTTTAAGGGCCCTCACCGCTCTGGGATGCAACTTAAGCCTTCCGGTAAAGTGATCTGAGACCCACTGAGCCATATGGTTGTAGCTATCGGGCAGGATGAGCTCGTCGTCCACGGACTGGCCGGTCCTGCTCTCCCACATGGCCTGCAACGTAATGTAACTATTCCTGAGGGAGAACAGCTCCTCTTTATAGCTATCGGTCTCCCTCAGAGCTGACTCAGCCATGGCGAGATATTCGTCTCTGTCGGACCTTGTGGCCTCTAGAAGAAGTTTTAGCGCCTCTATCTGATCCTCAAGAGCCTCGTTTCTGGCAACCTGATCCTCCATAGGGGCCTTAGCCCTCTCCTCCCTGGCTATGAGCCTTGCCTCCGGGACGAACACAAGGCCCCCCCAGGACAGGGATGTCCTGGCTGGGAAGGACTTCAAAAAATCGGACAGATACTGGACGTAACCGTTATCTCGACGGTCAGCGGACCCCATCCATCGGCGTATTCTGTCTTTGTCCATCAGAGGGTGGCTCTGATACTGATCGGCGTCGAAATCCAGCCCCGGCCTGTATATCCTCACGCCTCCGTTTGATACGGTCCAGGGAACCCCTACCATGTCCGTCCAAAGCAGCGACAGGTCCCAGTTCATCCTAACGACGTGGGCATAACCTATGAGATCTTTCGCCAGATGGTCGCCATCGACCAGATAGCTCTGCTCCGACGAAGGGTCAGGGCCGTCGGTCTGGGAGATAACCACCACCGGAAGATATCGTTCCTTGGAGCATAGAAACCCCTCCAGGTCGTTCAAGTCCTCCGGCGAGAGGAGATCCCACACCTTTCCGTCCACAGGCCGAATCTGGGAGAGCCCCACCAAATGGGCCAGCCTCCTTATTATCCCTGGTCGGATAAAGCCAGGCAGAGCCTTCCTGTCCGGCAGATAGGAACAGGTTATCTTCACTCCGAACTCCACCTGGCCATCTATCTCCATAACCGATAGATCGCTTATCCAGGAACAGCCTGGAACCGGATCTATGTGCCCCGGCAAACCTACGTCGGGCTGGGTCATCCTGACGGTCCATAGCTTCCTCTCGGGCAGATTGACCCCTTCGGCTATCTGGCCGTAAAAGTCCAGGGAGAACTCCTCTCCCTGGGAAAGGGCCTCGGGCAGAGGAACCTGGTCCAGCTTGTCCTTCACCCACTGGATAACGACGTCTCTGGTGGCACAGAAACGGCCCTCCTTGGGGATCAGACATCCCGCTCTGCCTCTGAACCTATAGGTCTCGAACAAAATAGGCTTTCCAGGGCGGATAACGGGATACTGTTCGGTGCATTCGCTCAAAGATCTCACCTCCATAGAATTCGTAGCAGTGGGATAATACGGTTAAAGGATACTATGTCCTAGCCACACACACAAACGAAAGGTGGTCCCTAATTATGTCCCTGAAGCAGATGATGTTTATATTCCTATCAACCCTACTTGTCTGGAACGCCCCGGCCTACGGGTCGACCCCATGGATAGCATTCTCCCAAGACGGCGCGGTCTTCGTGGCCCAGCTGGATGGCCAGGGAAAGACAAAGCTGGCGGAGGGATACGACCCGGAGATATCCCCCGACGGAAAACAGGTCGCCTTTACCGCCTATTCCAAGGAAGGGGATCGAACAATAGCTGTGGTAAACAGGGAGACAAGGAATATAAAGCATGTTACGACGATACCCGGCAAAAACAGCTACGGTCCGAGGTGGTCCCCGGAAGGATCTCGTCTTCTCGTAAACCACTGGGACGACGTCAGTATGGACTGGGTCATCGGCCTTATGGACATGGAGAACGATAGCTTTACGGTTCTGATAAAGGACCATACAGGGCTCTACAGCCCCTTTTGGTCTCACGACGGAAGGTTCGCCTTCGCCCAAGATCTGGAGAACCTTCTGAAGATAGACATCTCAGCTAACAAGCTGGAGGAGAGCAGGCCCCTCTCCGACGTTATAGGGGAGAGCTTTCCATCAAGCGCCGTCCATTTTTCCTACTCTCCCGACGGAGAGAGGCTGCTTTTCGACTGCGACGTGGAGGCGGACAAGTCCTGGTCCTCCCTGGGGGAACCACTGATATCGGCGATCTTTATGTTTAACCTAAAGGACGGCAAGACGGTCCGTCTGACCGACCGGACCGTCTGTGCCACCAAGCCCTCGTGGCTACCTACAGGGAAGAGCTTTATATTCTCGGGCTATACTCCAAAAGACGTGAACAAGAAGGGCTCTCCATTCTCACTCTACCTTATGGACCTCAATGGAGGGAAACCAGAGCTTTTGCTAAAAGGCGGCAGTCAACCGTCTTCCTCCAGATAGACTAGCGAATCCAATCCTTCCGTCCTTGACAGGATTCATCTTCTTGACGATAATACAGCCTATACCTTTAGGTCATAGGCAGGAGGATGAAAATGAAAAGAGCAACGGCACTTTTGGCCCTGGCGGCCCTTATGATAACAGGCTCCGTGGCGTTCGCTGGATCGGACAAGCCTCTAGCGGGACAGAATATAAGTATCTTCTGCGCCGCTACCGGCGAAGACAAGATTTTCGCCGAGTTCACCAAGGATACAGGCATAGCTGTCAACTACCTGAGTATGTCGTCAGGTGAGGTACTGACCAGACTCCGTGCCTCAAAGGGCAAGAACATCGCCGACGCCTGGTACGGTGGCGGTGTAGACAGCTTTTTGAACGCAGGGAAAGAGGGATATCTTGAGCCCTATAGGTCCCCCGAGGCTGAGCTTATACCTGAGCAGTACAAGGATAAAGAGGGCTACTGGACCGGCCTTTCCCTGGTGGCGGTGGACCTGATAATCAACGAAGACGTCATGAAGGACAAAGACCTTCCCCTTCCAAAGACCTGGGAGGACCTGGGAAAGCCCGAATATAAAGGCGAGGTCATGATGAGCAACCCCACCATCTCGGGCACCAACTACTCGGTGCTTTTTTACATAATCGAGGCTTACGGCGAGGAGAGGGGATGGGACATAATAAGCAAGATGAACGACAACATCCCCTTCTACACCAAAAGAGGATCGGGCCCCCCCAATAAGGCAGCTATGGGAGAGGTAGCCATAGGCATAGACCCTTACGACGTAGGTGTCAAGCTCATAGAGCAGGGACACCCTGTGATATCGGTGTTTCCCGAGGACGGTACCCCCGGCTTCCTGGCCCCTATAGCCATAATGAAGGACGCCAAGAACATGGACGCAGCAAAGGCCTTCGTGGACTGGTGTCTCTCAAAGAGAGGCCAGGAGGTCCAGATGGCAAACACCGCCAAGGTCGGAACCAGGCCTGACGCCGAGGTCCCGGAGTATCTCAAGGGACTTAAGGACGCCAAGGTAGTGGTGGTCGACCCGGTCAAAGCAGGAGAGATGAGAAGTGAGATCCTGGACAGATGGCAGAAAGAGTTCGGGGATAAAGCGGAGCAGTAGGTCAGGACTAGGGGCATCCATGGATGCCCCTTTTTTCCTGTACATGGCCCTGGCTTTAGGGGTTTTCGTCTTCATACTGTGGCCCACTTTAGTCATGCTAAAAGAGAGCGTCTATATAGACGGGTCGCTGAGCCTGGGGCACTACCGATCCCTGCTGCTGGAAAACAGGACGCTGCTAAAAAATAGCCTTTTTGTGGGTTTTTGGACCACCCTATTCGCCCTGATAATAGGGCTCTCCTGCGCCCTCTACGTGACCCACACCGACCTTTGGGGAAAGAAAGCGATCCTCGCAGTGCTGCTTATGACCCTAATATCTCCCCCCTTCGTGTCCTCCCTATCCTACATAATGCTCTTCGGACGACGAGGGCTTATAACCTGGAAGCTACTGGGGATCCGGTGGAATCCCTACGGTCCAGGGGGGATCATAGCTATGGAGGCGGTTGGATTTGCGTCTATAGCGGCCTTTCTCATAATGGCGGTATTGAGGGGGATAGACAGAAGCCTGGAGAGGGCCTCACTGGACCTAGGGGGGAACCGAGGGGACACCCTGATCGGAGTAACCCTCCCCCTCGCCTGGCCTGGAATAATGACCGCTGGGCTGATAGTGTTCATAAGGTCCCTTTCGGACTTCGGCACACCTATGTTCATAGGGGGAAACTTCAACGTCCTGGCCACCCAGGCCTATATGACCGCGGTGGGATCCTACGATCTGCCAAAGGCGGCGGCGATCTCCACGGTGCTACTCATACCGGCTCTGGCGGTCTTTATTGTATACCGCAGGGTCATGGGCAAAAACGCCTCCCTATTCTCCTCCAAAACCGCCAGCGACGAAGGAGCGGCACTTCCTGGGGGAGTTCAGGCCATAATATTCACTGTAGTATGGGCCTTCGTGGCCTTGGAGGTCGCCAAGTACGGCGCTATCCTGGTCGGGGCGTTCGTGAAGACCTGGGGGGTTAACTTCACCTTTACGCTTAAACACATGGAGGCCCTAGAGGCCGCAAAAATGGGAAGCCTGTTGAGGAGCCTTAAATACGCATCCATAGCGGCCTTTTCGGCGGCCTTTATGGGAATCCTTCTTGCGAGGTTCCTGGGACGGGCAAAAGGCCTCTTAGCCAGGACCTTGGACTTCACCGCCGATCTTCCCTTTATACTGCCGGGACCCTTTTTCGGCATAGCCTACCTGCTAGCCTTCAACTGGATGCCCGAACCTCTGCTGGCTACGGGGTTCCTGTTGGTGACCAACTGCGTCTATCGCCAGCTGTCCATAGGGATAAAAAGCGGTGTATCGGTCCTGGGACAGATAAACCCCGAGCTGGAGGACGCGGTGAGGGACCAGGGAGGAAGCTGGCTATCGGTACTGAAGGACGTGGTAGCCCCTAAGATGGTCCCGGCCTTTCTTGTCAGCTTCGTAAACACCTTCACCTTCACCATGACCACCATAGGGGGAATCATCTTTCTCATTACCCCCTACACGAAGGTGCTTACCGCCGAGATGTTCGACGCGATCCAAACCGGCGACATAGGGGCCAGTTCCGCCATGGCCTCGGTGATAATCGGGGTGACTATGGTCGTAAACGTGGTTTTCTCCTGGACCTTGCTGAAGAAGGGAAAGGCCCGTGGATCGGAGGGAAGTGAGTTAAATGTATCTTGAATTAAGGGGGCTCAACAAGAGCTTCCAGGGCTCCAGGGCGGTCAAGGACCTCTCCCTGACGGTGGAACAGGGCGAGATGATCTCCCTTCTGGGGCCCAGCGGATGCGGAAAGACCACCACACTGAAGATGATAGGGGGCTTCTGCCTTCCCGATTCAGGTAATATCGTCCTGGAGGGAGAGGACATAACCTCCATGGCCCCGGAGGGACGGCCCACCGCCACGGTGTTTCAGAGCTATGCCCTGTTTCCCCACATGTCGGTGATGGGAAACGTCACCTACGGACTCAAGTTTAAGGGAATCCACAAGGATCGACGGACCTCCATGGGGCGAGAGATGCTGGAAAAAGTGGGCCTTCCGGGATCGGGAAACAAGGGGATCCATCAGCTCAGCGGGGGAGAACAACAGAGGGTGGCACTGGCCAGATCCCTTATGATCCAGCCCAAGGTACTCCTTCTGGACGAGCCTCTCAGCAACCTGGACGCAAAGCTTAGGGTAAAGATGAGGGCGGAGATACGAAGGATACAGAGGGAGCTAGGTATAACCGCCGTCTACGTCACCCACGACCAGGAGGAAGCCATGGCCCTCTCGGACAGAATAGCAGTAATGGAAAAAGGGTCCATAGTCCAGATCGGCACCCCTAGGGAGGTCTACGGCGAGCCGTCGACCCCTTTCGTGGCCGACTTTATCGGCAGGAGCAACGTGATCCTCTCGCCAGAGGGCTATATCTCGGTACATCCAGAGGACGTGGTGATCTCCGATGAGAAAGGGGACATGGAGGGAATAATCACCGACCGCCAGTACAAGGGAGCGATGACTACCTATTTCATAGTAGTCGGCGAACTGGAGCTTGAGGCGGACCTGCCCAGCCGATCGAACCAGACCTGGGAAAAGGGAAGCATGGTGAGGGTGTCATTCATAGGGCCCCATACATTGAGGAGGGAATCCAATGGCTAGAGGAAACCGCTACGTGCTGCTGTCCCACTGTCTGCTGAACGTCAACGCCAAGGTCCTGGGCTACGGCTCCTACTCCGGGGCGATGAAATCGCTGGTTCTCCCGATCATCGAGGAAGGAATCGGCATATTTCAGCTCCCATGCGCCGAGGCCACCTTCGGGGGCCTAAAAAGATGGGGCATGACGGTGGAACAGTACGACACCCCCGCCTACCGTCGCCACTGTCGTTGGCTTCTGGAGCCGGTGATGGACCAGGTCCAGGACGACATAGCCAACGGAGTCTCGGTCTTGGGGGTGGTCGGAATAGACGGAAGCCCGAGCTGCGGAGTCCACCAAACCTGTTACGGCTACTGCGGAGGGACAATCGGATCGGGGGATTGGGTGGACAGAAGCACAAAATCGGTCAGGCTGGACCGTGGGCAGGGAGTGTTCATGAGGATACTCTCAGACATGATCGCCGAGAGGGGATTGTCCGTCCCGATGGCGTCCATCTTCGAGGGAAAGCCCTCCAGGGTCTCCTGGGAGGAGATCAAAAAAGAACTTCAGAGGTAAAAGAGGAGGTGACCATCGTGGTCACCTCCTCTTCTCTATCTGCTCAGAATGTAGTTTTCCGCCTCCACCGCGGCGATAGCCCCGTCCGCAGCGGCGGTTATGACCTGTCTGAGGGTCTTCACCCTCACGTCTCCTGCGACGAACACCCCGGGACAGGATGTCTCAAGGCTCTCGTTGGCCTTTATGAAGCCCTTCTCCATGTCGACCTGTCCCTCAAAGATCTGGGTCTTAGGGGTTAAGCCCACGTAGGGGAAGACGATAAAGTCGTTTGTTCCCTCTCCAGGCAGGATGGTGGTACACTCTTTTGTCTTTACGTTCTCCACCACCATAGAGGTGACGCAATCGGTCCCCGTCATGGATTTAACGACGGTGTCCCACATGAAGTCCAGGCACTTGCACTCGAAGGCCTTCTCCTGTATGGACTTGGCCGCCCTGAGCTGGTCCCTGCGATGGATAAGGGTGACCTTGTTGGCGAACTTGGTGAGGTACATGGCCTCCTCGACTGCCGAGTCCCCTCCTCCTACGACGTACACGTCCTTGCCGATACAGTTGTTGGCGTCGCAGGTCGAGCAGAAAGAGACTCCCTTCCCTATGAGCTCCGCCTCTCCCTCACAGCCGATCGGCTTGGGCTTCACCCCTGTGGCGATGATGACGGCCTTGGCGTGATACTCGTTGCGGAAGGTGTGGACCACCTTATCATCCCCAGCGAGGTCGACCTCCTTGACGTCGGTGAGCTTGAACTTGCATCCAAACCTCTTGGCCTGCTTGTAGAAGAGGTTCATCAATTCCTCTCCGCCTACCCCGTCGGGAAAGCCAGGGTAGTTCTCGAGGTCCTGAGTGGAGGTTATGAGACCTCCCACCAGTCCCTGCTCTATGATCAAGGTGCTAAGCCTGGCCCTGCCACAGTATATCCCCGCGGTCAGTCCAGCGGACCCAGCACCGATGATAACGACGTCGTAGTCCTCCCGTTTCTTTGCCATAAGGACATCTCCTCACATGAAGAATTTTACCAGCATTTTGCTACCGACCACAGCGCCCATAAACATGAAGACCAGATACATCCAGCCGGACAGGGCCATAGAGGCAACCCCGCTGAAGAGGGCACCGATGTTGCATCCAAAGGCGATTCTCGCCCCGTAGCCCATGAGAAGACCGCCTAAGATAGCGGCGACCACCTGTTTTCCGTTCTTTATCTTTTTGATCCTGAACTCAGAGGCAAGCAAGGTAGCCAGTAGAGCTCCCACTATGATCCCCATATTTCGGATGCTGCCACCGTTGGACATGAAACCCTTGGCTAGAGCCTGTCCATGGCTCCCAGCGTAGTAGACCCAGCCTTCCACCGAACCGCCTAGAGTCTCATAGATCCATGTCCCCCAAAGGGCGAAAGGAGAAGTTACCCCCCAGGGCTTGCCGGAGGAGACGAATATGGATATGTTCAGGACCGCAAGGATAACCGCACCGGCGTAGTAGGGCCAAGGGGTCTTGATAAAGAGCTTATAATACCTGTTATCCCTTATATTCACCTTAATCCACTCATTTCGTCTTTTCGATCCAGATCTCCCACTGACCGTCGTCGATCTCATCTATCTCGCAGTTGTAGCCCTCTTTGTTGGCCCACTCTGGGACGTTCTTTACCGCACAGCTATGGTCGACCTCTATGGTTATGGTATCTCCTACGGCCATCTCGGCCATTTTCTTCTGGGTCTTTATGAGGGGTATAGGACAGGCCTCTCCGAGACAGTCAAGGGTATGCTCTTTTGCCATGATAGTTTCCTCCTTAGGTATAATGGATTTTAAAGGGTGTTCTCCGGGTTATTCCTGTTGCCGAACCAGTCCGCCAGGACGAAAAGGGCCAGTAGCAGGGCAAACTGTAAGACCAAAGCGGGGAACCAGCCCAGGACGTCGGGAAGGAATACCTTTATGCCGCTGTCCATGAAAGCGGGCTTCCAGAAGTTGAAATCCTTAGCTCCCCATACGGAACCGACGATGAAGAACACAAGGGACAGCCACTGCATCACGAAACCCTCTCCTACCCTCATGAGGGTTCCAGAGGCACATCCTCCCGCTATGACCATGCCGATACCGAACATAAACGCTCCTACTGCGACGTGAACCCCGGCGGGGGAGATGTTGCCAGGGATAGGCTGTCCAGCCAGGCTGGCTTTATACTGGATCGCCGCAAAACCGACTGTGGCCAGGGCGATAGCCACTATGACCGCCTTGGTCAGGTTCGTACCTCCTGTGAGGATTGGGTCCCTCATTGAGGCTGTGAAGCAGTAACGGGAGGCCCTAAGGGAGACTCCTAGGAGTATGCCGAAAAGCCAGAACATAGGGAGATTGGGGCTAAACTTGCCTAGATAAAATCCAATGGCTATAATAATAACCAGTAAAATAGCGGCAATTGGAAGTTGGTTGGCCTTTTTCTTCTTCTGGGGGGATCTTCTTTCTCTTTCCATGTTTTCACACCTCCCTCCTTGTTAATGTTTTAACTTTCGTGATCTGAGGTCATTATATCGTTTATCCGATTACAGCGGTTAACGGATAAACTTATGCACCATCGTGCTTTCCGATAGACAGGAGGTACTAACATTGAACCAATCCACGATAAAATCCTTTATCACCATAGTCGAGGAAAAGAGCATATCCAAAGCCGCCCAGAAGCTTCATGTCAGCCAATCGGCTCTGAGCCAACAGCTCAAACAGCTGGAGGAGGAACTGGACACCCTGCTTCTGCTGAGAAGCAACCAGGGAGTCTCCCTCACCAAGTCGGGAGAGCTGTTCTTCAACTACGCCCAGATATTCGAGGACCTCTACAAAAAGATGCAGACCGAGATGGAGCTTCTGGAGCACCAGTCCATATCGATTATCCGGGTGACCTCATCCACCAGCATCTGTGAATACCTGGTCCCCTGCGCCCTGACGGTCTATCAGAGAAAGAACCCCTCTGTGAGGTTCAACAACACCTGCAACTACACCGAGGACGTCCTTGAGGACATCAGGAACTTCAGGGCCGACATAGGCTTCATATCCCAAGAACAGGAGAACGACCGTGATCTAATAGTCCATAAGCTGATGGACAATCGACTGGCTATAATCAGCTCCCCAAAAAACAAAGCGATCGGACAGGTCCGATCGCTCAGTGAGCTTGCTCGTATGAATTTGCTCCTGTGCCCCAGCAGGTCGGGGCTCCGGGGGGTCATAGACAAGGCCTTCTCCGATAACGGCGTTTCCCCGGAAAGCCTGAACATAGTCATGGAGATGGGAAGCCTGGAGGCCCTCAAGGCCTCGGTGGCGAACGACGACGGGGTCTCCATAGTCCCTTACGTCACCATCAAAAAAGAGCTATATCTCAAAATGCTCAAACAGCACATCATCAAAGACGTGGAGATAAGCTGTCCCGTCTCGATCGTCTATCACCGGTCCTCCCTCCAGAAGCCCGAGCTTTACACCTTTATAGACTTCATGCTCCATCAGGGGAAGGAGAGCTTTTGCTGATAACCATCTCGAACACCCCCGGTATGACCTCCTCTATCTTCACGGAACAACCCATCTCCTCCACTACATCCCTGACGTTCAGGGGGGCGCAGCTGTGATCCGAGACCAGCAGGACCTGATCCCCTGGTCTCATTCCGTTCATGGCTAACCTGGCCTTGATCCCAGGAATGGGACAAAAATCCCCAAGACAATCCACCTTCCTAATTTCACTCACCCTCTTTTTGTCGTTATCGATAACTTACCCAAAGTAGCTCAGTGCGGTGAACATGCTAATTGTAGCCTTATTCTGCGATAATTACGACCTTAGACCTAAAGCGGTCATGGCGAAATCATCGAAAGAATGAGGTAGAATGGACGGTAACGGAGAGGGGGGGGGGTCTCTTATGACGAAAAGATACGACGAGCTCCGAAGGTTTATCATGCCGGAGGTCATGTTTGGCCCTGGAGCTATAGATCTAGTTGGCCCCTGTGCGGCTAACCTCGGCCTTAACAGAGTGCTGGTGGTTAGCGATCCAGGAGCACAGGAACAGCAGTTAAAAGTATTGACACAGATATCAAAACAGAGCAATATGTCATAGCTGGTAACTTAGTTACGTAAGACTTGATGTTTCACGGGTATCATTTGCGTCAACGGAATTTTATGTTCTTTGCTTAATGGTTTTCTTTAAGGTACACCTTCTCCAGAGGAAGCTTATGGTCCTTTCGCCATGGGTATTCCTTCCCAGCAAAGGAGAACTTGAGCAGGTTATCCATGTAGTCCACAAAAAAGCCTTGGTGGTGTAGTACCAACTGGACCAGCGATGGGGCGATGAACTTGAAGTGCTCGGCGTATATCAATGGTCCCATGGCCTTGACGCTCTTTGCCTCTTCTTCTGGAGCGTGGTTTTCTAGCTC
>NZ_FXBB01000039.1 GCF_900177735.1 Dethiosulfovibrio salsuginis
TTCGTACTACACGACGGCAGGTCGAGTATACGGGCTCAAATGGGCTACGTCGGAACGGTCTCTCCGAGGATTAGAGTTTTTAGAGGTGCCCTTTAGCTTTTTTGCTAGCGCTCCTTAGAGAGGGCTTCCTCGACCTTTTCGATCCTTGGATCGTTGGCTATAGGGAACCATCTACGCCATTGATCGGGATACTCTCTCAAAAACCAGACCACCGTCTCATCTAGGGTCGCTTTGTTGCTCTCCATATAGGCCAGTGCGGCGTTGGTCTGTTCAAGGGTCGAGGAGTAATTGGCCAATATGGTGACCGCTTGAGGGGCTTTTTTGAACAGGTGAGTTCCTATCCCTACGTGAACCCTGGATGGAGGAAAAGCACCGTCGTAGGTCTTTTCGTCCCATTTTTTGTGCTCATAGGGAGGCTCTTCCAGCTGGATCATGTCGAGCATTCCCATTAGAGGGGTAGGTTCCCAGTAGTAGGCCAGTACAGGCTCTCCTTTTCTGTAAGCGGAGAAAATAGCGGTCGCCAAGGCGGTGGAGGAGCCGGAGCTGAAGTTCTCGTAATGCTCGTCCAGGCCGTAGGCCTTGAGCTTCACTTCGTTGATCGTGTAGGTGACCCATCCGGTTGGGCCGTTGTAAAACCTGCCTTTACCTTTTTCCCCCCCCGATTTGGGGGCGAACAGATCTTTGTATTTGACCAGGTCGTAAACCGATTTCAGGTCCGGGGCCATCGGCTCTATCCCTCTTTCGGGGTCTCCTTTGATTACGTAAGCGGGGACGTACCAGCCCTGGTTAGCGTCTGGATAGGTGGGGCCTAAGTCGACAGCGGTACCTTCGTCTATCATCTTGGTCCATGCGTCTTTGAGATTGTCGGACCATATCTCGGTGCTGGCGTCGACGTCTCCTCTGGCCATACCCATAAGCAACGGTAGGCTCTCTGCGAACTCGTATTGGACCTCAAAACCCAGGCCGTGCTCTAGAACGTAGCCCGCTATACGATTGTGAAGTTGAACGCTGTCCCAGCTGAAATCGCCCATCTTTATGACGGTGGACGCCCATGATGGAGACGAAAAAAGCACCACTGCACACAGGGCAAAGGTTAGCATCTTCTTTGAAATATTATTCATAATCATACCTCCTTGTTTTTATAGGCCTCTAGGCCGCTACGGATTTTAGCGACAGATCTGGGAGAAACATCCTGCTCCCTATCATAACACAGCTAACACCGCCTAACGGTCTATAGGAGACCTAAAAAATATATGTGGTATACTAATATGATAGATATTGGGGGTGTATGCCCTAATTTCATATCAGGGAGAGTGATGGAAAGTTGACAGCGATCATAGAGGTTAAGGACCTGTGGAAGGTCTACGGTAGAAACGCCGCCGATGTAGACGTAGAGGATGAGGATCTGATCTCACAGCTTGACGAATCCGACGAGACCGTCGTGGCCATAAGAGGAATCTCCTTTGAGGTCCAAAAAGGAGAGGTCTTCGTGGTTATGGGGCTCTCGGGCAGCGGAAAGTCGACCTTGATCAGAAGCATACTGAGGCTCGTTACCCCTACTTCCGGCGATATTCTCGTCGAGGGGCTCAACGTCTCTTCCATGGGAGAGAAAGAGCTTGTCGAGTTCAGGAGAAACCACGTCGCCATGGTTTTTCAGCATTACGGTCTTTTACCTCACAGAACGGTCCTCCAGAACGTCGCTTTCGGTCTAAAGCTCAAGGATATTCCCCAAAAAGAGCGGATAGAGCGATCGATGGCGGCCATAGAGAGGGTAGGGTTAAAGGGCTGGGAAGGGTACTATCCGTCCTCCCTCAGCGGTGGAATGAGACAGAGGGTCGGTATAGCCAGGGCTATCGTTATGGATGCCCCTATTTTGCTTATGGATGAACCTTTTAGCGGTCTCGATCCCCTGATCAGGAGGGAGATGCAGGACGAGCTTGTTCGTCTACAGGAGGAAATGCATAAAACCATCTTCTTCGTCACCCACGACCTTGACGAGGCGATGAGACTAGGTGACAGGATGGCGGTCATGAAAAACGGCGAGATCGTCCAGTTAGGTCACCCATCGGATATATTGGCGAACCCTGCCGACGAGTACGTATCAAGGTTTGTACAGGACAAAAGGGAGCAGCTCAGAAAGGCCGACGAAAGGGCGATGGCTAGAGCTCAGGAGGTGGTGTCCCATGTTTCCTAGCGTATGGCGTTTTCACGTATCTCCCTACGTCAACGACGGTGTAGACTGGCTTTTAAACCGTTTTGCGACCGGCTTTGACGGGATCTCGGTGTTTATATCCTCCATACTCTCCGCTATTCAGACCGGACTTAACTTTATTCCCTGGTGGTTGTACGTAGTTCTGGTGGGCTTCGCCGTATGGAGGTCCACCGGTAAGAAGGTTTCCGCTATCCTGTTGGCCTCTTTGACCGTATGTATAGGCCTTTTCGGACTTTGGGCTTTGGCCCTCGAGACTCTGTCAATTATCCTGGCCTCGGTGTTGATATCGCTGGTTCTCGGAATCCCTCTGGGAGTCATGATCGCTGAGTATCCACGGTCGGCCTCGTTTATGAAGCCAATTTTAGATGGGATGCAAACTATGCCCAGTTTTGTCTATCTGATACCGGCGATGATGTTCTTCGGTCTCGGTAAGGTGCCTGCGGTATTCGCCACCCTCATATACTCTATGCCCCCTGTGATTAGGCTTACCGCTCTAGGGCTTCAGCAGGTCCCTAAGCCCGCCCAGGAAGCGGCTATTGCCTACGGGGCAACCAGGTGGCAACTTCTCAAAGAGGTTCGAATTCCTCTCGCCATGCCCGGTATTATGGCCGGAATAAACCAGACGACTATGATGGCCCTGGCTATGGTGGTTGTCTGTGCAATGATAGGAGCCAGAGGCTTGGGACAGGAGGTACTTTTGTCTATCAACCGTATCGACGTTGGACGGGGATTCGAGTCGGGAATGAGCATAGTCATAATGGCCGTCGTGATCGACAGGATAACCCAGGGGCTTGGAAAAAAATGGGAGCCTAAGAAAAGATGATCGTCAACCAAGTATTTTTATAGGTTGACATTGTTTCGCCGGTCATGTATCCTCATCGTCGTTGGCAAAACCATACGGCGATGAGGTGTTTTTTATGAGGATAAGTTCCAGAGATATGATTTTAATTGCCCTATTTGCAGGACTCACGGCGGTGGGAGCTTTTATAAGGGTCCCCATAGGTCCGGCGCCGATCTCTCTCCAAAATTTTTTCTCCCTCATGGCAGGGGCCCTTCTGGGGGCAAGATCCGGCGCTTTGTCCCAAGGGATTTACGTGGGCATAGGGCTTATAGGGATCCCCGTATTTACCTCTGGGGGCGGTTTTTCCTACGTAATGCACCCTACCTTCGGTTTTCTACTGGGATTTATACTCTGTGCCTGGGTCGTCGGGAGGTGGATGGAAGGTCGGGAGCCCCTTTTTAGGAACTTTTTCACAGGATCAGTGATAGCTACCGTTCTCGTATACCTTCTCGGAGTCCCGTGGTTGTACTTGATACTTACAAAGGTGTCTGGGGTCGATATGTCCCTGCTTAAGGCGTTTCAGGTCGGATGTCTCGTCTTCCTGCCGGGAGATTTTGCCAAAATTGTGGGGGTTTCCTGGCTTGCCAGTAAGATCGTCCCAAGGCTGTCAAATTTATGATCTTTTGTTTACCTGCGACCCTTAAAGAGGTCGCAGGTTTCTTTTTTTGCGCACAAAACATTACAAAACAAAACAGATGCTGTATTAACGAAAAAATCAGCCTCTTGTCCTCTTTTAGGGTAGTTATGAGTTTGACAATCTTTCTTTAGAGGGGTAAAGTTGAAAAGGCCTGAATGGCCTAACTATTACTAAGGGGGCAAGTTCATGAAGAGGTATCAAATTCTGTTGCTCAGCGTCTTTATGGTCGTGGCGATGGCATCGGCTTCTCTGGCCGACGCTGCTTTCCACATCGGTATCTGCACCGGAACGGTCTCTCAGTCCGAGGACGATCTGAGAGGCGCGGAGTCCATGATCGCCAAGTACGGCGACGTATCAAACGGTGGCATGATCAAGCACATAACATACCCGGATAACTTTATGCAGGAGATGGAGACAACCATATCCCAGATAGCCTCCTTCGCCGACGATCCTCTGATGAAGGTGGTTATAGTGAACCAGGCGATCCCTGGGACCACCGAGGCGTTCCGCCGTATCAGGGAGAAAAGGGACGATATCCTTCTCTTCGCCGGAGAGGCCCATGAGGATCCAGGTGTTATCGAGAGCATAGCGAACCTCGCCGTGAACGCCGATAATATCGCCCGTGGCTATCTGATCGTAGCCGCCGCTCAGAAGCTCGGAGCTACCGACTTTGTCCATATATCCTTCCCTCGCCACATGAGCTACGAGCTTCTTTCCCGCCGTCGTAACATCATGGAGGAAGCCTGTAAGGATTTTGGGATGAACTTCCACTTCGAGACAGCTCCCGATCCTACCAGCGACGTCGGCGTCGCCGGTGCCCAGCAGTTCATACTTGAGAAAGTCCCTGCATGGCTGGATAATTACGGCGATAAGACCGCTTTCTTCTGCACCAACGACGCCCATACCGAGCCCCTCCTCAAGAGGATAGCCGAGGGTGGCGGGTTCTTCATCGAGGCCGACCTTCCCTCTCCACTTATGGGATACCCCGGTGCGTTGGGAGTCGAGCTTGCGGACGTAAAGGGCGATTTCCCGGCGATACTCAAGAGGGTAGAGCAGGCAGTTGCCGACCACGGTGGAGCTGGCCGCATGGGAACCTGGGCTTACTCCTATGGTTACACCAACTCGATCGCTCTTGTCGAATTTGGTCGTCAGTGTGTGGACAACGGGATCGACAACAGCAACTTCCGCCGTAAGTTCAAAAAAGAGGACCTTTTCGCCGCCTATTCCGAGGCGACTCCTGGCGCACAGTGGAGCGGAAGCTACTACACCGACGTCCAGACCGGCGTTGAGAAGAAGAACCACGTGTTGCTCTATCAGGATACCTATATCTTCGGCAAGGGATATCTTGAGATGACCAGCGTAGAGGTACCGGAGAAGTATTTCTCCGTAAAGTAGAGCCTTAGTCGTCTATGGAGGGAGAGATTCGGAGATAGTCTCTCCCCCCATTATTGAGAAAATTCCTTCCGCTAAATCTCCAACTTCCATTTTGTATTTGCTTGGACTTTGTTTATTAAGATTTTTCGGGCGTTATAACGGCCGATAGGCCGGTTTTGCCCGTCCTACGAGGTGAATTATATGGCATCAGGACCGCTTTTAAAGGTAGAGGGGGTCGGGAAGGCCTACTTTAACAACAGGGTACTTAAAAACGTGAACTTTACCCTGGAAAAAGGACAGATACTGGGGCTTGTCGGCGAGAATGGAGCAGGCAAGTCGACCTTGATGAATATACTTTTCGGTATGACAGTGATAAAAGAGACCGGGGGATACGAGGGCGATATCTTCGTCGACGGCGAAAAAGTCGCTTTCAATACCCCTTTTGACGCTCTGAGGGCGGGGATCGGCATGGTTCATCAGGAGTTCTCTCTGATACCGGGCTTCTCGGTGGCTGAGAACATCGTCCTAAACAGGGAACCGACCAAGTATAACTTTTTGGTCGAGGCTTTTGGGGATAGGCTGAAGACCCTTGAGAGGGATACTATGACCGAGCGAGGTAAAAAGGCCATAGATAAGTTGAACGTCGCTCTTGAGCCTGATTCGCTGATATCCGAGCTTCCTGTGGGCTATAAGCAGTTTACAGAGATAGCCAGGGAGATCGACAAGGAGAACACCAGGCTTCTCGTCCTAGACGAGCCCACCGCTGTACTGACCGAATCGGAGGCGGACACCCTTTTGACCTCTATGAGACGTCTTGCCAATATGGGAATATCTATAATCTTCATCTCCCACAGGCTTCAGGAAATTCTCGACGTGTGTGACAAGATAGTCATACTGAGGGATGGAGAGGTGGTCCATGAGACGTCTCCCTCTGGGACGGATATCATGCCTATAGCTTCCCATATGGTCGGAAGGGACGTGGCATCCGCTTTCGCCAGGGAAGACGATCCTGAAAGGCAGATGGGAGCTCCCCTCCTTTCTGTGGAACACCTTTGGGTCGATATGCCTGGAGAAACCGTAAGGGATGTCTCCTTCGACGTGAAAGAGGGGGAGATCTTCGGGATAGGAGGTCTTGCAGGGCAGGGAAAACTCGGTATTCCTAACGGCATCATGGGTATGTTCCCCTCCGGCGGTTCTGTCACCTTCGAGGGAAAATCGGTAGGCCTAAACGAGCCCACTAACGCCCTTTCCGTCGGGATGTCGGCGGTTTACGAGGACAGACGAGGGGTTGGACTTCTGTTGGAGGAGCCTATCTCCTGGAACATAATATTCACCGCTCTCCAGATGCAAGGTCGTTTTTTAAAGCCTTTGCTAGGTGGACTGGTCAAAATAAGGGATGAAGAAGCTATATCCTCCTGTGCCAGGGACTACATAAAATCTCTGGAGATAAAGTGTGTCAGCGAAAGACAGAGGGTTCAGGAGCTATCCGGTGGAAACCAGCAGAAGGTCTGTCTCGCTAAGGCGTTTGAGACTAAGCCTAAGCTTCTTTTCGTCGCAGAGCCCACCAGAGGGATCGACGTCGGGGCGAAGAAGGTGGTTCTCGATACCCTCAAGCTCTACAATAAGAAACACGGCATGACTATAGTTATGGTGTCCTCCGAGCTGGAGGAGCTGCGCTCGGTCTGTGACAGGATCGCTATAGTCGATTCGGGCAGGATCGCGGGGATTCTTACCGCAGAGTCTCCCTCCACCGAGTTCGGTTTACTTATGCTTGGGGCTGTAAAGCAAGAAGAGAAGGTGAGTGTGTAGTGGACAGGGTAAAAAAATTCATAGAGGACGCTGGATGGCCGAGGATAATTATAGCCCTGTTTTTGCTGTCTTTGTTCGTTATAGCACCTTTCGTCGGGGTTCGTCTTGACGCCTCTGTCAGCGACACTCTGGTGCGTCTCGGAATGAACGGAGTTATGGTTTTGGCTATGGTTCCCATGATTCAGGCCGGTTGTGGGTTGAACTTTGGCCTTCCTCTTGGGATTATCGCCGGCCTTTTAGGGGCTGTGACCAGCATAGAGATAGGTATACCCGGGATTCCCGGGATATTCATAGCTATGGCTGTGGCCATACCTATCGCTACGGTTCTCGGTTGGGCCTACGGTCTCCTTCTCAATAAGGTCAAAGGAAGCGAGATGATGATCGCCACTTACGTCGGATTTTCATCGGTGGCCTTCATGTGTATCATGTGGCTGGTCCTCCCCTATAAAAGCTCCAACATGGTCTGGGGATACGCCGGTAAGGGGCTCAGGACTACGGTGTCGGTGGAGGGTTTCTGGCATCAGGCCATCAGTGACTTAGGTTCCTTCCAGATAGGCAAGTTTTTCTACGTTCCAACTGGAATGTTCCTTTTCTTCGCCCTTCTTTGCCTGATGATGTGGGTGTTTATGAGGACCAAGGTGGGAACAGCTATGACCACCGTAGGATCGAACCCAGAGTATGCCAGGGCCTCAGGGGTCAACATAGACAGAATGAGAATTATCTCGGTTATTCTGTCCACCGTTCTTGGGGCGATAGGTATTATCGTCTACCAGCAGAGTTTTGGTTTTATTCAGCTCTATATGGGACCTTTCTATATGGCTTTTCCCGCCGTATCCGCCATACTGATAGGTGGTGCGTCGGTCCATAAGGCGACTATTATCAACGTGGTAGTAGGGACGGTCCTGTTCCAGGGGATATTGACTATGACTCCTTCGGTCATAAACAGCATGATCCAGACCGATATGTCCGAGGTCATAAGGATCATAGTCTCTAACGGAATGATACTCTACGCTTTGACCAGAGTTGTGAAGGTGAAATCATGAACAGAAAAACCGATTTAATGAAGCATTTTTTAGTCCAGAACGCCGTTCCTATAGTCTTTCTGGTCGTCAGTGCCTTTGCTATTCCTATTTCCCAGTTTTCAGGCAGTTACCTGATACAGGAGATGCTGGTCAGGCTGTCCAGAAACTCCTTCCTGGTTCTATCGCTTTTGATACCGATAATGGCGGGAATGGGATTGAACTTCGGTATGGTACTAGGGGCGATGGCCGGCCAAATCGGCCTTATCTTCATCAGCGACTGGAACGTCGTAGGCGTTCATGGAATGCTTCTAGCGGCCATAATATCGACCCCTCTCGCTATGCTCCTTGGGTGGCTGTGCGGAGTTGTCCTCAACAAGGCTAAGGGCAGGGAGATGGTTACGTCTTTCATCCTTGGTTTCTTTATGAACGGGGTATATCAGCTTATCGTCCTGTACGGTTTTGGAAGTGTTGTCCCGATAACCAACCCCAACATGGTTCTCTCCAGAGGATACGGCATAAGGAACGTCACCAACCTTGAGGGTATCAGGAAATGCCTCGATAGCTTGCTTCCGGTGTCCGTTCAGGGAATAGACGTCCCTCTGGCGACCTTTATTCTTATAGGCTTTTTCTGCCTTTTCGTGGTGTGGTTCAGGAGGACGAAGCTTGGCCAGGATATGAGGGCAGTAGGCCAGGACATGAACGTCGCTAGGGCGGCAGGAATCCCCGTCGAGAGGACTAGGCTCATATCGATAGTTATATCGACCGTCCTGGCCTGTTACGGTCAGATAATATTCCTGCAAAACATCGGGACAATGAACACCTACAACAGCCACGAACAGGCTGGTATGTTCGCCATAGCCTCCCTTTTGGTAGGAGGAGCCAGCGTCACTAAAGCCTCTATCTTTAACGTGTTTCTCGGTGTGGTGCTGTTCCACCTGATGTTCGTGGTCTCTCCGATGGCGGGGAAATACCTGATAGGGGAGGCACAGCTGGGAGAGTACTTCCGGGTGTTTGTCTCCTACGGGATAATATCCCTCGCCTTGGTGCTTCACGCGTGGAGACGGCAAAAGGACAGCGATAGGGCACGTCGAGGCCTTCGAGGGGCGGAGGAGTAGGTGGTGATGAGATGAAATCAAGACAGATAGTAGTCAACGTCGCCATAGTTGCCTTGCTGATCGCTTTAGGTATATTCTGCTATAACGAGGGAAGGGCCTTAGATCTCTTTATAGATAACGTCGCCTACGATCACGAGGGAACGGTCTTGGAGCCCTTTGAGGCCGTCGAGGTAACCGTCGACGAGATAAACGAACCTATTTTCCTGGTCGAGGGAGATCGAGGCGTGGTTACCGTGCCAGGTCGCAGACACACGATTTTAGTGGAGGAGCTTGACGAGGAGGATAGGGTCATAAATACCTATAAAGCCTCTTTTTCGATAAAAGAGCTTGAAGGAAGGGTTATAAACATAGTGCCACTGCTCAAAAATAAGCTACCTGGCTGGAGCTACCCGGTAAAAAGATAGGTAAAGGGGGATAATCCCCCTTTACCTATCTTTTTACCGGGTTCTGTAGCCGCCCTTTTCGTAGTAGAATGTCTCTATATACGGTGAAAGGGGGGTTCTCGTTTTGAGAAGAAAGGGTTTTTGTCTTTTTCTGTTTGTCGCTTTTTGCTGTTTTCTTCCCTTCAGGGCCTATAGCCAGGAGAGGTCTTTTTCAGGGAGAGTTGATGTAACCGGTCCGGAAACGAGCCTACTCAGGTGGCTTGTAGAGGAGACTAAGCCTGAGAGTGCTAGGATGATACTCGATGGCCCTATAGGGTCGGATGGAAAGGTCAGACACCTATATTTTGAGGCAGTTGGTCCGACTCTTGAGGGCTTGAGGGTGGAGTCTCTATCCGTGGAGACGGTGTTTGCCGATTTCGGTCCTCTCTCTACCTGGACCGATAGAGGTCCATCTGAGATCAGAGAGGTCGTCATGGGGTATTTTGATTCGACGATGACCGATTCGGACATCAACGGTTTTCTCAGAGGGATGACGATGAAAGGCGATGAAGGCGATTGGGAATCTATTTCCGTTAAATTCATCCCTGGGGGACTATCGGCACTAGGTTATTATAACTTGAGAAACCCAGGACTTAAGCTAAAAGTCGAGCTCGATGGGAAATTGGTTCTCAGGGATAGGTCGGAAATCTGGCTGGATCGGTATGTCTTCAAGGTTAACAACGACGATCAGTCTTCCGTTGTCGAGAGTGCCCTTGAAAAGGTACAGCCTATCGTGGACATGAAGAACTTTATATTTCCAGTACAGCTTCAGACCCTGGATCTTCAGAAAGGTCGAATGAGGTTAGCCACCAGGGTGTTGCCTAAGCCCTTCGACGGGATTTCCCTCGTCTATAGATCGAAATAGGAGGATTAAATGAAGATCATTGGCTTCTGTAACCTCAAAGGCGGGGTGGGTAAGACCACTATGTGTCAAAATTTAGCCTCTGCTCTGGCCTCTCTGGGCAGAAGGATCGCCGTTCTAGATCTTGATCCCCAAAGCAACCTCACCTCCGGTTGGGGGATCACGGTTGAAGAGGGAGAGCCTTACGTATACGACTTTCTTGTGGGAGAGTCGTCCCTCTCCGATCTAGCGATCAAAAGGGAAGGTGTAGACGTTATCCCCAGCAGTCTCGACCTAGCGGTAGCGGAGCTTCAGCTCGAGAGAGAGCCCGGCAGGGACAGCCTTCTTAGATCCTCCTTGGAGAACGTCCCTAAAGACGAGTATGATTATATTTTTTGCGACAGTCCTCCTCAGTTAGGTCTTTTTACCAGAAACGTCCTGGCAGCAGCGGACGAGATAATGGTGCCTTTGGAAAGCGAGTTCTACAGTCTGGCGGGAGTGAGGCTTCTCGACTCTACGGTAAAGCTTTTTCAAAAGAGACTGAACAAAGGTCTTGAGGTGGGCGGAGTCGTTTTAACACGACATAACCCTAAGGTCGTTATAAACAGAGATGTCCAACGGGAGGTCTTTGCCTACTACGGCGATGTCCTGTATCGAAGGTTTGTCCGTCAGAATATCAGCATAGTGGAGGCCAGCGGTGCAGGCATGTCCGTTCTCAGCTACGATAGAAACTGTAACGGAGCGAGGGATTACCGTCTATTGGCGGAGGAGTTTGAGGAAAGGCAGGAGAGTCATGGCGAGAAAAAGACCCAGTCTGCGTAATTACCTTATAGAAGGAGATCAGGTCAGAGATATTCAGCCTGTAATAGAGGCCCCCGCTGCAGAGCTACCTGTCCAATCTTTCGCAGAGGAGATGCTCTCCAGTTTCCCTACTGAGTCTCTTGATTTTTCACTCTGGGGTCTTGTCGTTGCCTCCCATCTGATGGTTCTTAAAGAGGGTAGGATAACCCTATCGGTCCTCAAAGAGGGCTTTCCGTCGATAAAGGACGATGACTTTAACGCCGTTTTGGACAGAGCGCTGTCTTCCCAGCTTATATCCTTAGGCGAAGATGGAATTATCCGCATCAATCCGGTGTCTCGATGGGATATCGCCGGTAGCGATGGAGTTGATATCGAGTGGGTAGACGACCTTGTCTCCATGATGACCGAAAATGACAGGGATATGTGGCTTAGTTTGTTGTCCGATGCGTCTTTAAAGCCCCTCTCTCTGGATGAGGTCAAAGATCTTTTTGAAAAGTCCGATTTGCAGTCGGATCAGTTTTTCATGATGAGGCGACGTGGAGATAGTTTATTGCCGATAACTAGATCAAGCCAGATTAGGTTGCCTCTGGAGTCGGTCATAATGTGGTCTGAGAAGGGCGATTCGATAGTGTTTTTTGGAGAAACCTCTTGACAAAAGGCCCTAAATAACGTAACTTTGCGGGTACGCATTAGGCTGCTGGACAGTGCCGTCACGCAATCCAATATACTTAAGGAGAGCTCGGTATGTCAAAGAACACGAACAGAAAGAACGCCCCTAAGGGCAAAATGGTACGTCGCTTTGGAGTCAACGTTTTTGGAAACACCAAGTACGATAGGCTTCTGGCTAAGAAAAGCGGTGCGGCAGGCAAGGGCGGTAAAAGGCCTGCTAAGGTGTCCATCTACGGTCAGCAGTTGTTGGAGAAGCAGAAGATTCGTTTTGCCTACGGAGTCAGTGAGAAACAGCTTCTCGCCGCCTTCGCTAAGGCAAAGAAACAGCCCGGTGTAACCGGCCACAATATGCTGGTACTACTTGAGTCCAGGCTTGACAACGTGGTGTACCGTCTAGGTCTTTGTTCCACCAGACCTCAGGCCAGACAGTTAGTCTGTCACGGTCATTTCACCGTCAACGATAGGAAACTCGATATCCCCAGTGCTATCGTAAAGCCTGGCGACGTTATCGCCGTAGCAGAAGGTAGCAGGGATGTGAAGATACTCAAGGAGAACGCTGAGATAGCTTCCGCTGTTTCCAAGCCCGCTTGGTTGTCCCTGAACGGGATGGTAGGAAAGGTTGAACGTCTTCCTGAAAGACAGGAGATCCCCACCATCGCTGACGAGCAGATCGTCGTCGAGTTCTACTCAAGGTAATATCTTTCGTTCGTAAGAAAGCCCGTCCGTTGGACGGGCTTTCTCGATATGGTAGAGGAGGGTTTTGCGTGGACAGAGGAGAGGTTCTAGCCCTGGCTCTCAAGGTAAAAAAAGGGGAACTGTCGCCGGAGGATTTTGTAAATAAGGTCAACCTAGAGCCCTTTGAGGACCTAGGGGAGGTGAAGCTCGATCATAATAGAGCTCTTAGGAGGGGCTTCGCGGAAATAGTTTACTGTCCTGGAAAAAGCGACGATCAGCTCCTTTCGATAGCAAAATCCCTGGCCGATAGATCGGGTACCTTTCTTTTCTCCAGAGTAACAGGTAGCCAGGTTGATCTTTTGACCGATCTTCTCCCTGATCTTATATACCATGAGAGGGGCCGTCTGGCGGCGGTCGTGCGATCGCAGGTCGTGTGGCAAAGGGGCAGTGGGGTCACCGTAGTGGCCGCAGGCAGTAGTGACGTGCCTGTGGCGGAGGAGGCGGCCTTAACGGCCTACTACATGGGGTGTGACGTAAAGAGGATATACGATGTAGGTGTCGCAGGTATCCACAGACTGCTTGCCCACGCAGGCGATCTTATGGAGTCCAAGGTAATTGTGGCTGTCGCAGGTATGGAGGGAGCCCTTCCAGGGGTCGTCGCTGGGCTCGTCAGCTGTCCGGTGATAGCTGTTCCCACCAGCGTAGGGTATGGAGCGAACTTTGGAGGTCTTTCCGCTCTTTTGACGATGATAAACTCCTGTGCTACCGGCGTTACTGTGGTAAATATAGATAACGGCCTGGGAGCAGGTTATACCGCGGCCATGATAGCGAGGCAGAGTGTATGATCAAGGTCGCCGAGAATCTGGTATCGGCCTACTTTCCTCCCGATATCATCTCCAAAATATCCAGGTGTAAATCGGTAGCTGTCTCCTTCTCCGGAGGGGTGGACAGTTCGGTGGTGCTGATCTCGATGATCTCTATCTTAGGGGCCTCAAAGGTCAGAGCCTACACCTTTCGCTCCTCTTTGCATCTAAAACAGGAGTTGGAAAGAGGGATGGAGCTTTGCTCCGACCTTGGCGTCAGACAGATCGTAATTCCCGGTCCAGAGCAGGAGGATATCAGGGTTATGGAGAATCACCTCGATAGATGTGCTGTGTGTAAGAGACTGAGGCTAGAGCACCTGATAGGCGTCTGTGGCGACGATTCGGTCCTCGTGGATGGGACAAATTACGACGATCTGAAAGACCCCACTCGGCTAGGAAATAGGGTTATATCGGAACTAGGCATATTCAGTCCTCTGGCGGAGGCGAAAATGACCAAGGCGATGGTCAGGGAAATGGCAAAAAAACAGGGCTTACCCTGGTGGAACGAGTCGGCGACCGCCTGTCTGGCGACCAGATTTCCCAGAGGGGAGAGGCTTGACTCGTTTGAGATGGACAGGGTCGCCTGGGCTGAGATAGCTTTAAAGGACAACGGTTTTGATGTCAGATTGAGGGCCCTGAAAGGTGGAGTTATCTGTATGGAATTTCCTCCCCAAAAAGAGGAGATCCTGACACTTCCCTCAGGGGCTTTGCTGGAAATCCTGAAACCCTTCGGTTTTCATCGGATAATGGTCGATCTTGAGGGATATAAAGTCGGTCGTATCTGGCCTTAGTGTATAATTGACGGGAGATCTTAGTTTAGAGAAAGGGGAGAGTGACCATGTATCAGGTAGTTTTGCTTCGTCACGGTGAGAGCGTATGGAACAAAGAGAACAGGTTTACCGGCTGGACCGACGTCCCTTTGTCCGATGAAGGGGTTAAAGAGGCTCACAGGGCGGGAAATCTTCTGTCCGGAGAGGGATACACTTTCGACATCGCCTACACCTCGACCTTGAAAAGGGCTATAAAGACTTTATGGATAGTCCTGGAGGAAATGGATCTGATGTGGCTGCCGGTGTACAGGTCCTGGAGGCTTAACGAGAGACATTACGGAGCCCTCCAGGGTTACAACAAGGCGGAAATGGCGGCGGAAAGAGGAGAGGAACAGGTAAACCTCTGGAGACGGAGTTACGATGTTCCTCCTCCTGAGCTGGATGAGGACGACCCCCGTTATCCAGGTCTTGATCCCCGTTATTCCTCTTTGGATAAGGAGGATGTCCCTAAGTCGGAGTGCCTTAAGGACACCGTGGACCGTTTTCTTCCCTACTGGAACGAGACCATAGTCCCCGCTATAAAATCAGGCCAGAAGGTTATAGTAGTAGCCCACGGCAACAGCCTAAGGGCGTTGGTCAAATACCTCGACGGTATTTCAGACGAGGATATCGTCGGGCTGAACATCCCTACCGGTATCCCGCTGGTTTATGAGCTGGACGAGGATATGAAGCCGATTTTCCACTATTACCTCGGCGACGCCCAGGCGGTAGAGCGGGCTCAGAAGGTGGTAGCCGATCAGGGAAAGGCTAATTAGAGGTAATAAAGTGCTTTTCCTTAATCGCAAAATCCTGATAGCCCTTTTCCTTTTACTCTGGATGGTTTCTCCCTCTTTTGCTGTGACCTATCCCTCTGGGCTGGTCAGAGATGGGGCCTTTGTACAGCTGTACTGTTTCGACGAACAGAGCCGTCCAATTGTGATGGAGACGATAAAGTCCTATCTAGATGCCCTGGACGATAGGCTGAGCTCCCAGAGGCAGAGTAACTACGCAGCCTATTTTAGCCGGTCCTCTCTGGACTACGGTGTCGACCCCTTCATGCTGGTCGCTGTGGCAATTCAGAGATCAGCACTGGATTGGACGTACAACACCGGCGGTCGATACGGGCTTATGGCGATTGATTGGGACGCTAACAAACGGTGGATCACCCAGGATCACCCTAGGGTCACATCCAGAAGAATTCTCTGTAAACCCGTCATAAACGTCAGGGTGGGGGCGGATCTCATGTCGAGAGAGCTCCGAAAGTCGGCTATGGACTACGGAAAGATGATCGATGGATCTTACTCTATGGGGCCTGGAGCTACGGAGGCTATCCGGGAGCACTATAGAAATATGGCCAGGGTCTTTCGGGTATCGATAGAAAAAGGGAGGTCTTAGCCTCCCCTTTTTTATCGATATTTGAGGTTAGCTTGTCGGGATTACCAGAACTGGGCAGGCGGTTCTGTCCACCAACGCCTCGGCGGTATTCCCAAGGATAAGTTGCCATATGTCGGTTTTTATAGGTAACCCTATGACCAGAAGAGAGGTGTTCAACTCTCTCACTAGCTTAGGTAACTCCTCCTCCGTCTGACCTCCCACTAATTTAGAGTGGGCCTCCCCGTTCCAGGACTCCACCTCCTGCCGCGCCATCTCCATGGCCTCCGACGCTTGGTTGAAGAGCAGATGGGCAGATGATGGGTCCGCCATCGGTACGCCGTGTATCAGAGTAATCGGTGGTTTACGGTTGTTTTTCTCAAGGAGGTCTCGAAGTGCCATTATCACCTGATTGCTTCTTTCCTGTTCCAGGTTGGTCGCCACAACTACGCTGTTTAAGAGGTTCCCTGGAATAACAGGAGGAGCTTCCCATCTGAGTATCAGCTGGGGGATAGCTAGAGACTGGACTATAGGTAGGACCGACGACCTAGGAGATGTGGCCACTACCGCGATGGAACAGCCCTCCCTCTGGGCGATTGAAGGAAGGACCTCTCCGTAGGATCCTGCTTCGACAAAAGCCTTATAGGCCGTTTCCGGTGGAATGTTAGCCTCGCAAAATTCATCCAGAGCTATCTGGATCTGGCTGACAAGCTCAGGTACGTCGGTTCCTACCGAAACCCCTACCCTATGGGCCACTACCATCTCCCCTGAGGGGTCGGAAAGATTGGTTGCTACCCATTTTAAATCTCTTCCTGATCTCTCCGAAAGGTCTGTGGGGTAAAATATGCGTTTAAACATGGTGGGATCGCTCCTTTCCTGCCCTTAGGGGCTCTTGAGTCTATCATATCGGAAAGAACGGACTTTTCCAATAGGAGCACAGATCAGGTCTAACAAAGTGACAGGAGGTTTTTCTATGAACCAGGACAGACAATGGAACCTTTTGCGAAAGGCTACGGTGATGTTTCAGTCTATTCCCCATCGAGGAGCCGTTTTTATCGGAGGACTTATGGGGCTTTTGCTGTGGGGAGTCAGTAAAGAAAGGGTCGATAAGGCAGAGGCCAGGTGCGTCAGGGCCCTGGGAATCGGCCCTACTTTGGCGCGGGATATCGTCAGAAAATCGTACGTAAACCACGGTCGCTGTGTGGCTGAATTTATCAGGCTGCCGATAATGAAGGAGAAGTTGTCCTCCATGGTATCCATCCATGGCGAGCATCACCTCCGGAACGCCTTTCTGAGAGGTAAAGGGGTTATCCTCCTATCAGGCCATATAGGTAACTGGGAGATAGGGGCAGCTGCGTTGGCTATGAAAGGTTACCCCATGAACGCTATCGGTGCGGATCAGAGGGACTCTAGGGTGACCGATATGATAACCTCTATAAGGGGAGCCTGTTCGGTGAAAGGGATCGGCAAGGGCTTTAACCTTAAAGCCGCTTTGAGTTGCCTTCGATCGGGGGAGATCCTATGTATCCTACTGGATCAGGACGCTAAATCAAACGGCTTGGTGCTCCCCTTCTTAGGTTTACCTGCGAGCACTCCCTATGGACCTGTTAAAATAGCGTCCAAGCTAGGAGCGGCGGTAGTCCCCGTCTTTTCGATCAGGCGGGGAGGTGGAGATAAATTTGATCTTCACTTTCTGCCCCCTCTTGAGATGCCTTCCTCCATCGCCTCGGAAATAGACGTTGAAAGGTCGACCTCTATATGTAACGATGTTATCAGCTCTTGGATCAGGAAGCACCCCGACCAGTGGATGTGGCTTTACCCAAGGTGGTCCAGCACCTTAGGAGACCGATAGCGGTGTACTTAGGTCTGGACCCAGGCATTCAGAAGTTCGGATGGGCCTTCTTGATCGAGGAAAACCTGCTGTGCTCCGGTATATCAAAGACCACCTGTATAGGTCTTTTTATGGAGAAGGTGAAGAAATCTCACTGGGGATATCTTGACGATTCCGTTCTAGAGGGTAAACTGGAATCGTTAGCAGGTAAAACGGTGGATCAGGTTTTTTTGGGCAACGGAACTGGGGGCAATCTATTTCGGAGCTCCCTTTCAGAGGATTTTCCAGAGGTTGTGGTCGTAGATGAGAGAAACTCGACTTTAGACGCCAGATCTATCTACTGGAATCTACATCCTCCTAGAGGATGGCGTCGTGTCCTGCCCCTTTCACTGCAGACACCACCTAGGCCTGTAGACGATCTTGCGGCCTACGGCATAGCCTTGAAGGGCATGAGATTTAAAAAAGAGAAGGAGATTTAAATATGTCAAGTCAAAAACTAACTACCCTGGTAAATACCTTTGGAACTTCGTTGATATCCGTCGCAGGGGAAGTCGGTGTTTCCGCTGAGCTTCTAAAGGCCCAGATAACCAGAGGCGTAAGCGTCGACAACGCCTGTTGTGCAGCCCTTATCGGAATTGTAGGGGACGGTATTCAGGGAACCATCGTTATTATGCTCGATATGGGGGGGTTCTCCTCCACTGTGACCGCTATGTCCGGTGGCATGATACAGCCTAACCTGGAGGACTCGATCGCCATGAGCGTGGTAGGGGAGCTCTCCAATATGGTAAGCGGAAGGGCTCTAACCCAGGCGGCCCTGCCTGGGATCGATGTTACTCCTCCTCAGCTTATCTCTGGTTCGGGAATAAGGACCGTTCCGGCTCAGTCTCCTGAGATAATCAGCTTTACTCTACCCTTTCAGGTCGCTGGAGGAGGAAAGATCTATCTGGTCCTGTCTTTTAACAGTATTTAGTTTGAGTTTTTGAATTGGTGTGGTGCGTTTGGGCTGTCGAAATAGACAGCCTTGTTTTTTGGGGGGATATTTGATGAAAAGATCGTACGCGAGGGTCCTCTGGGAAGAGGTTATTTTAATATACGCCTTCTTCAAGTGGATTGTCTTGGCGTCTTTAGCAGGAGCTATGGTAGGGGCAGTTTCATGTTTTTTTGTAAAATCTCTCGATTGGGCTATAGCGGGAGGAGGATCTTTGCCTGATGGTAGCAGGCTGCTTTTACTCCCCTTAGGGATAGTCGCTAGTACTCTGATCGTTCGCTATATGGCTCCAGATGCCAGGGGACACGGAACGGAAAAGGTGATAGAGGCTATCCACGAGAGGTCGGGCAGGATCGCGGTCAAGGTAATCCCTGTGAAGCTCATTACGACGATAATAACCGTGGCATCCGGGGGATCTGCCGGTAAGGAGGGGCCTGCGGCTCAGATAGGTGCGGGACTGGCCTCTACCTTGGCTACAGCACTTCGGTTCAGCGATGTGGACAGAAAGAAACTGGTAGTCTGCGGTATTTCCGCCGGTTTTGCCTCTGTTTTCGGCACTCCTATGGCTGGAGCTCTTTTTGGACTTGAGGTTCTATACATAGGGCAGATGTTTTACGACGTGCTTTTTCCGTCAATTATCAGCGGCATAGTCTCCTATAAGGTCTCCGTTGCCTTAGGGATGTCCTATGGGCACTTTTCTATCCTTGACGTTCCTCCAATATCCTCAGACATGGTTATGTGGCTGATTTTAGCGGGTATTTTCTTTGGCTTGGTATCTTTTATGCATATAGAGATAATGGGTTTTTTTGAGAGGTTTTTTTCGAGGCTAAAACTAGGCCTCGTCGGAAAGGCCATTTTAGGGGCTTTTACGTTGATAGTCCTGGGTTTGCTTCTTGGCGACTCCTACTTTGGGCTTGGCCTTAAATCGCTGGATGGGGCTTTGGAAGGTGGGATGGAATCTCCGCTGGCTTTTTTATGGAAATCCCTCTTTACCGCCATTACATTAAGCTGTGGAGGAAGTGGAGGGGTGGTCACCCCTATCTTTTTCATCGGTGCCACCTCCGGCGTAGCTTTCGCCTCGGTTTTTGGCCTTAACGGAGCTTTGTTCGGACCTCTCGGGTTTGTCGCCGTTCTCGCTGGCTGTGCCAACGCCCCTATCTCTGCGACGGTAATGGCGATGGAGCTTTTTGGGGCCGACATAGGGGTTATGGCGGCTTTGGTGTCCGTATCGGCGTTTTATATCGTTGGTCATAGAAGCGTCTATCCAAGTCAAAGGCTCGCCAGATCCAAGTCTCCCCTTATCGTTGTTAGGACCAACCCCAGCAGGGTGGACAAAGGAAGAAGCGTTCCATTGATCAGCCAGTCGATTTTCTTTTCGAGTATCGTTAAACTATGGGTGTGTATAGAGGCCATTACGGGAATAAAAGGCCCCGACCGTTTCAACAGGGACAGATAAAAGCCAGGAGAGGAAATTAGTCCCCTCCTGGCTTTTTGTGATACTTTGTGCTCTAGAGATTTTCTCCCTCGGTCTTCGCGATGACAGCGGTTACGCAGGCATCTCCGGTGACGTTCAAAGAGGTCCTGGCCATGTCCAATACTGCGTCTATTCCGGCTACCATAGCAACACCTTCCATCGGAAGGCCCGCTTGGGTCACCACCAAAGTGAGCATTATAAGCCCTGCCCCTGGAACACCGGCGGTTCCAACGGATGCCAGAGTTGCGGTGACTATGATCCCAACCTGTGCCCCTATAGAGAGGTCTATACCGAAGGCTTGGGCTATGAAAAGAGCGCAGACACCCTGATAGAGGGCCGTCCCGTCCATGTTTATCGTCGCCCCTAGTGGAAGGACAAAGGAGGAGATTTTCTCCGATATGCCCATGTTTTCCTGGGTGCAGGTCATGGTGACCGGCAAAGTCGCCGAGCTGGATCTGGTGACGAAGGCGGTAAGGCTAGCTTCCTGAATTCCCTTGAAAAACCAGATCGGAGATTTTTTGGTGACTACAGCGACCAACCCGGAGTAGACCACGATGGCGTGGACTATACAGCCCAGGTATACCGCCCCTATCACTTTAGCGAAAGGTGCCAGTACCGATAGACCGTACTTCGATACCGTTACGGCTATAAGGGCAAATACCCCGTAAGGGGCGAGGTTCATCACAAGATCGGTGACTTTGTACATAGTCTCGGCCATCGACTCCATAAAGGAGATAACGGGCTTGCCTTTATCCCCTGCCAACATAGCCGCTATGCCGAAGAAAAGGGCAAAGACGATTATCTGAAGCATGTGTCCCTGTGCCAGTGCTTGGACTGGGTTGTCGGGGAACATTCCGATGATAACCTCCGACAGGGCCGGGGCAGCTCGGCCTGCGGCGGCCTCGACTCCCTCTATTGCCATGCCACTTCCTGGCTGGAAGAAGTGCCCCATACCTAGTCCTATGACGATAGCCACTGCGGTGGTCATTAGATAGATTAAAATCGTTTTGACACCTATCCTCCCCAGTGTCTTTGGTTCTCCTATGGAGGAAACTCCGACGACTAAGCTGGAGAACACGAGAGGAACGATGAGCATTTTTAAAAGAGTGATAAAGACTTTTCCTACTGGTTCTACGATGGAGACCTTAGGCCCTAAAAAGGCCCCTGCGGCGATTCCTAGAACGAAACCTATGGTTATCCTCCATATCAAAGGAACTCCTTTTTTGCTGTTAGACATTAATTACCCTCCTTTTGTTTTATAGTAACTAAGCTGTTGGTTCATGTGCCTCCCTTCTTACTACGCTCTACTCAGTATAGTGCAAGAAGTCCTAAAAGACAAAACCCTTGTTTCGTGATTTTGTCCATGGTGTAGAGGCAGGGTATTTCATGTATAATGAACCTATTATTTCACGCTATCGAGGAGGTCCGCCGATGGTCCGATACGTCAGGCTATTTACGTGTATTACGATGATTTTAACCGCTTCTGTTCCCTCTTTTGCCGATGGTGCGGTGGTTTTGGCCCTGTCTGGAGGGGGAATGAAAGGATTAGCCCATATAGGGGTTCTAAAGGTCCTTGAGGGAAATGGAATCCCTGTAGCCGGTATTGTTGGAACTAGTATAGGGGCCATAATGGGCGGACTTGCCGCCTCGGGCTACTCCGCCGATGAGCTTGAGGATCTGGTCTCCACGATAGACATGTCCTCGGTTATCCTGGGACAGGATGACACCCTTTTGCCTCCCTCAGACGGCAAAAACGTATCGCCCCTGATGCCAAGGCGAGAGATGAACTCAAAATGGGATGTCGTAGGTCCTAAGGGGCCTCTAAGCGGAATAGGCGCCCATGACCTTTTTATGAGGCTTACAGCCAGGGTCTCGGTGTCCCAGTTCAACGATCTACCGATTCCCTTCGCCGCAGTGGCTACTGACCTGATGACCGGGGAAAAGGTGGTTATTCGTCACGGCAGTCTGGCATCGGCAATGAGGGCCTCCATGTCCATTCCTGGGATATTTGAGCCTTGGCCAATAGACGGTCGTCTGTTGGTCGACGGAGGACTTGTCTCCAATATGCCCGTCAGGACGGCGAAGCAGCTATTCCCCGGATATCCGGTTATCGCTGTGAACGTCTCCAGTGGTCTGCGTTCTCCAGATCAGATAAGGACTATGCCTGAGGTTATAGACCAGACTATAACCATATTGACCAGTCAGAACGTCACACAGGAGCAGGCGGAGGCGGACGTGATAATAAGGCCTGCGGTGGAGTCGGTGTCCACTTTAGGCTCGGTTAAGGTTAGTGACATAATAGAGCTAGGTGAAGTCGCTGCCAGGAGACAACTGGATAGGATAGTGAGAATGGCCTCCGTTGCCCCTCCGGTCGTCGAGCGTGGTCCTCAACCTCCGCGGCTAGTACGAGGTATAGAGGTAGAGGGAGTACCGGAAGGGTTAGCGAATAGGATCAAAAATAGCTATGGGTACTGGGTCGGGAAACCTGTCTCCCCGGAGGATATCATCAGGGCGTCGGAGGCCATAAGGGCCCGTGAGGACGTTCGTACCGTCGATTATCGACTGGCGACTTTAGGTAACGAGGTTGACGTTATCCTAAAGGTTCATAGAGAGCCGGCCTATCGCTTTGCCCTGGACGGCTACGCCAGCAATATGCTGGGAGGAAGCTGGTTGGGAATCAGGGGAACCATGATGGACCTTGGGGTCGATGGTAACTATCTAAACGTAGATGCCCTCTTAGGGGATGACTGGGCGGCCAAGCTTGATTATCACTTTGGTATGGAGAAAAACTTCTACAAGTTTTCCGCCCACATGGCCAGAATATCCCTCTCCCCTAGGAACGCTCCCGACTCAAAATGGGATTACAGGAGTTTTTCAGTCACCAGAGGCATAGCCTCCAAAAACGGCAGAATGTCCGCAGGTATAATGGCCAGTAAGATCGACGGAGATGGAGGTAATCTTGATACCTGGGGTCCGGTTTTCCAGTGGGAACAGGACGGCAACCTGATGGCTAACCAGGATATAGCTTCATCTTTTAACCTATCCGCCTGGTATCCCGATGAGGGACGGGAGATAGTCATGAGGTTAGATGGCACGATCTCCACAGTCCTATCCCATCGTTGGAGGGCCTACATGAGGGGAGGATTCTTCGAGGGCAACGATGACCGCCGATATCCCGGTCAAGGGGCCTATTTAGGGGCGAGAGAGGAGCTTTACAGCCTCGCAGAGTATCCCATAAAAGGGGAGCGGTTTGCGTGGTGGAGATTGGGTTTCAGGCACCGCCTTAACGAAAGTGGGAATACCCCTCTTGAGGCGGAGCTGTTCGGAGGTCAGGGTTACATCTGGGACAACGATGGCTCTCAGATCGACAGTCCCTGGGAGGTCGGGGTGGCCTTGACGGTGCCTTCCAACCTCATAAGAGCCAGGATACTGGCTGTCTACGACGACAGTAGGGACTGGACCTTTGGATTTACCATCGGCGAACCTCTCTGGTCGGTGAGGCATAATTTCCCCTAGGCCATTTTTCCTAGGAATATCTGTGCTAGAATCGTCGAAAACATATGGGCACCTCTAAAAACTCTACTCCTCGGAGAGACCGTCCCGACGGAGCCCACTTGAGCCCGTATACTCGACATGCTGTCGTGTAGTGCGAATGGGGCGACAGGACGTCGCCCCAAGCCGAGGGGGCACAGGACGTGCCCTCCGAGGCGGTTCGCACGAAACAGGCAGGTCGAGTATACGATTGGGCGAAACAGGGCGTAGGCGGGACGGTCTCTCCGAGGGGACTCGAAGGTGAGTTTCTAGAGATGCTCATATATAACTGGGATACAGACTAAAGTGTGGTTGGAGGCGTAAAGTATGGCGAGAAATATAACCCCTAAGGGACAGGATTATTCGCAGTGGTATTTGGACATAATAAAGGTAGCTGAGCTGGCAGATTACGCACCGGTAAGGGGCTGTATGGTTATCAGACCGACAGGCTACTCGGTTTGGGAGGAAATACAGCAGAAGTTCGATATGGCCTTTAAGGAGACCGGGCATGTTAACGCCTATTTCCCCGTTTTGATCCCTAACT
>NZ_FXBB01000040.1 GCF_900177735.1 Dethiosulfovibrio salsuginis
TCAAGCTTGAACTCGGTCTGTATGATAGCGACTAAACCGTCTATGCCTCTTCGGAGATCTGTTTTGCCACAGGCTATGTAGATATGATCCAGCTTATCGGCTATACCGTTAAGGACTCCCTGCCCTCTCATAGGGCAGAGAGCATTTTTAGAACAGCTGACACGGTGTCCCTGTCAGCTCCGTTGTGAACGGCCATAAGGTTGCTCCCTACGCTGAGGGTAACCGCTATATTCGAGGGAGAACAGGACAGAACCCGACGTTGCTCCATAGGTTTTATCTCGGCAAATACCGATGTCTTACGCTCCTGCTGTTCCGCCTCTTTGCAGGCAGCTTTGCGGACCTGGTTTTGACGGTAATAATAGGTATGAACGTGGATTCCCTTGGATTTACACCAGGCCCTTACGGTCATTCCGCTGGAACGACAGTCATTGATATGATCTGCCCAGATCTTTAAGGTCTCTGCTAGCTTAGCTTCTTGGTTCGTCATCATTGGTCTACCACCCCCGTACTGATTGAGTTCCCTTCAGTCTTCATCGTGGGGCGATTATCTCACGCCGATGATGATGCTACGAGGTACTGCTAGCTTTGACGCTTACAGAGTAATTCAGGATAACATCGGCAAGTTTATCCACAAACAACGCCATAGGCCCCGGCCTAAAATCACCGTTTCCCAGGTCGCAAAATCCCTGGCCAGAGGAACAGCTTCCCATATCGCTTGGCCCCTCCCCGCTCAGAAGAAATAACATCAGCCTAGCTCTCCTGAATTTCCACAGGCTCTCTTAGGTCCGAATCCAGAAAAACCTCGCCAGGACCGAGCAAGGTGAGTTTTTTCCTCGCCTCGGGGAGATCGAAAAAACGGGTCGATTTGGTGTGTCCCTCACTGTTTTTATAAAGCAGTATCACCGAGCGTTCGGCAACCTCATCGCTCAGATAGTTCAGTATCATAGGGCTGTGAGTCGTCACTATCACCTGACGAGGGGCCTCTATCATGCGCTGCACCAGCCCTTCCATGACCTCTGGGTTGATTCCGTTTTCAATCTCGTCGAACAGAAGTATCCTGTCATCTCGGGCCAAAAGGGCGAAGATAGTGGCTAGACGAAGGGTTCCATCGTTCATGTGATGGGCCTCTGTAACTAGCTCTTCCTCGTATTTTTCCTTAAATTTCAACTCCTTCCAGCCGCTACGTAGGGATTTTGTCTCTACATCCCGTAGGTGAGGATAGACCTCCCGCAGGGAGTCAATGAGCTCCCTTCTCTCTTTATCGGTCATACCGTCGATAAAGGCCGATAGACCCTCTCCTCCAGGTCCGACCTCCTCCACAGATCGGGCCCTTTCGCGCATCTGAGGAGGCGAGAGCAGGTCCATGGACTTGATCGATCCTATAAGTTTTTTAAGCTCCAAAAGCTCGGCCTGTCCATCTAAGGAGGAGTCTTTTAGCTGAGATAGGATCGACCCCTGATAATCAAATTCGATCCGACGAAATGGGGCTGCCCCTATTCGATAATCACCGTCTTTAACCTCCATGAGAAGGTTACCGCTATCGCTACCACTTCTTACCGACTCTTTAGTGCAGCGAAGGAATTTCTCTGCGCAGTTGAACTGGCAGTCCCAGACTATCATTCCAGCTTTAACCTCCGCCGTTACTTTGAAAGAAATAACCCTTCCTAGGGCCTTCTGACCTAGCCGAGATGGAATGTCCTTCCAGTTCCAACGTCGCGACCTGGCCCAATCGGAGAGTTTGCCTCTCATCATCTGGCCGATAAAATCGATGGCCTGAAGCACCGTGGATTTCCCTGATCCGTTTAAGCCGATCAGACATGTAAAGTCGCTCAACTCAAGCTCCATGTCAACCAGACTCTTGAATTTTTTTATCGATATGCTTTTTATCATCTAAAATACCTCATTTCTAGGGTACATCGCCTGCAATCGTGTTTTTCTAATTCTACAACAAAAAACCGAGAGAGAGGCCTAATCAAACTTTTTCCCACTCACTAGGGCAGTTTTTGCCCTTTGCCAAGGACCACTTTCTTGTCTACAATGTCTCCCATATCCTAAAAAAACAGACGAAGGAGGGAGCTGCTGTGAAAGATTCAAGCTGCTTTATAGTCAACATAATCGTCAGCCTAGTCGTCATTAGCTGCAGGTCCCATCCTGGAGTCAAGGAACAGCTCTTGTCGGCGTGTAACCGTAAGCTGACGAACTTCAGGCCGGGATCTCACGATCCCGGCCTTTTTTGTATGGATATAACAAAGTCAAGGGAGGTTTTTTAGTTGAGTCAAAGCAACGATCGTCAGGGAAGAGAACAGTGGGGAAGCCGGATGGGCTTCATGTTGGCGGCAGCGGGATCGGCGGTTGGGCTGGGGAATATATGGAGATTTCCGTACATAACCGGCAAAAACGGAGGAGCCGCCTTTTTGATCATATACCTGGTGATGGTGTTCTGCATCGGGGCGTCGGTCATGCTAGCGGAGTTCGCCATAGGCAGGGCATCGAAACGCAACTCAGTCGGAGCCTTCCGGAAGCTGAAGGGAGGAGCGGAGGACGTTCAAAACATATTCCTCACCTTCATCGCAAACCCACCCCAGGTGCTGTTGGCCTTCTTCGCCTTCATGGCCATGGTGGTCGTGGTGGTGTATAGGGGAGTCGGTGAGGGCATCGAGAAGTACTGCAAAGTCCTCATGCCCGGGCTGTTCGTGATACTGGTCATACTCATGGTCAGGGCTCTGACCCTTCCTGGAGCCATGGAGGGGGTATCTTTTTACCTCAAGCCCGATTTCTCCAAGGTCACCGGGGCCACGGTCATAGACGCCCTTGGACAGGCCTTCTACTCCCTCTCACTGGGAATGGGCATCCTGATCACCTACGGAAGCTACATATCCAACGACGAGGACCTTCCCAGGTCGGTGGCAACGGTAACCTTGCTGGATACCATGGTGGCGGTCCTCTCCGGGCTGGTCATATTCCCCACGGTCTTCGCCTTCGGTGTGGACGCAGGAGCGGGGCCGGGGCTGTCCTTCATAGCCCTCCCGGCGGTGTTCTCCAAGATGTGGGGTGGTCCGGTCTGGTCGGCGCTCTTCTTCACCTTGCTGTTCATAGCGGCCCTGACCTCGTCGGTGTCCCTCTTCGAGGTGGTCATCTCCTACTGTATGGACGAGCTCAAGTGGACCCGTGAAAAGTAGGACCGCACGAAAAAAGCGCAAAACCTTAGGTCACAAAACCTATCTCACGAATGGTCTGCCCGAAGGGGCCAGGGCGTCGGCCAGCCATGTGGGATGCATGGACATCAGGGGCTCCGGCAGGAGATGGGGATCGAAGAATCGGGCATCGAGGGTCTCGGGACCGGAGGTGATCAGAGAGCCTCCTTTGACCTGACAGAGGAAACAGCTCGTCACGAAATGACATATCCGGCTGTCTGGATATGTTATCACCTGAGAGACAGGGTCGGAGTAGAGACCAATCAGTTCGTCGACCTCCACATACAGCCCTGTCTCCTCCCGGATCTCCCTGATCACCGCGGTTTGCACCGTCTCCCCCGGTTCCACGTGTCCTGAGGGGATACCCCATTGTCGGTTGTCGGAGCGACGCATCAGGAGAACCCTGCCCGACTGGTCCAGTACGACCCCGGCGACTCCTGGTTCGACCGACTCGGGCCAAGGATAGGCAGGAGAATCCCAGGATCCCATTGATATCGAGTCGTCGAACAGGTCGCCTAATTTATCTATCCGGCCGTCGGGGTTTCTGAAATCCAGTTTCCCTGGATAGGTCTCGGCGGATCCCATAAGGATGGCGTCTATGCCCGCCCTGTGAGCTCCCAAAACGTCCACGTAAGGGGTGTCGCCGATCATGACGGCACGCCTTCCTGGAGCCAGCGTCTTCATGGCCTGATCGAACATAGCTGTCCACGGTTTGCCAACCGACAGGGGCCTGATTCCGCTCCCAGCGATAAGGGCCTCCACGACCACTCCGACTCCCGAGAGGATTCCCTCGGAGCTGGGATAGGTGGGATCCTCGTTGGTGGCGACGAAAAGAGCCCCCTTCCGGATCGCCAAAGCGGCCCGCCGGATCTCTCCCAACGTCACGCCGTCGTCCCAACCTACCACCACCGCCTCACATGGCGGGGCATCAGCGAGGGACAGAGCCACGTCGGTCATGGCCTTTCTCAGTCCGCCGTGGCCTAGCACCCATACCGGACCGACTCCTCTGTCCGCCAGCACTCTGGCGGTGGCGGTCCCGGAGGTAACAACCTCCTCCTCCTTTGCCTCTATCCCCAGACACTTCAACCGACGGACTATTTCGCCTCCATCGGTGGGGTTATTGGTGAGAAACCGGAGGTCTTTGCCCATGGAGCGGAGCCTCTCCAGAGCCGAGGCGGCCCCGTCGGTCTGACGATCTCCTACGTAGACGACTCCGTCCAGATCCAGAAAAAAAGCATCGTATTTGTCGGCTATCACAAAAACCACTTCCTTATAATGGCTACATTAACATGCAGAACCATCATGATACAACAGGGAGATGAAGTTTGCCATGGTCCAGCACCACGCATTGGGCCGACGGATGGGCGGCGATTATCGCCAGTGCTATAATCCCAGGGCACGGCCACACCTCGACTGGTTGACGTTTATGCGGGCTCCCATCTCCCACACCTTCGGAGCGACCATATCCTTCCTTCCCCAATCTCCGTCCACCTTTGGCAAACTTTTTTTCATGAGATCTCCTTTTCTCCTCCGTAAACGTAACACCGAGAGATACTACGCTCCCTCTTCGTCAACACCCGACGACCTAACAGGGCGATCCTAGGTGTAAAATGGACATACAACGGTACATAGACAGATAAAACCTTTCCAGGAGGGATCACATGCTATTTGTCCCCAGAAGCGTTAGAGGAACTTTCATCCTGATACTGACAGCCCTGACCATGATGTGGGCCGACAGCTTCGTGGCGTTTCTGGAGAAAAAGGGGCCGGAGATCCTGTGACCTAAATAAAAAGCCGTCAAAACTCTTTAGGCAAGCTTTTCAACAGGTTTGACATCGTCGTTATCTCATATCCATCTACTACAAATTTCTTCGCTGGGACTGGCATATTTAATGAATTATTCAATATCACGACATACCAATCTCGCTGATTTGGCCTGGCGGCTATCAGGATAGACAGAAAGCTCAAAGAGGGGAAATTGGCTTTGAACTTTTTCTCTGACTCCCTTGTCTGATCGACCCAGGACAAAACCTCAGGGTTGAAATCGGGGAAAAACCAATCCAGTGAAATTTCTTTTCTGTATTTGCACTCCACTATCAGTGGATGTCTTTCTTGATCTTTAAAGTAAATATCGCCATATTCCGTCCGAAAATTCCCAGACGATTGAGCCCTGTGGCATTCATGGTCATTCAAGCCAAAATGGCCTTGGAGAATTTTTACTACTTTTGTTTCAAAGTAATTTCCTCTGATTTTATTTTTTGCTGGCAAATTTTATCAACTCCTATTTGGCGGGTGATAGTTTTGATCAGGCATCACGTAGCTTATCACATGGTGGATCTCGACGGTCAAGGATCAGCGTCATCCCTACCCTGGCGACGAACTGTTTCCAAAATGGAAACAGCTCGTTTCCTATCCAACTCCCCAAAATCGTGATAAGCCAAGAGACAGGGGCTTTCGCCTTAGACGGCGGAAGCCCCTGTCTCTTGAACACAAATCACATTATATAAAAATACACAGAGATTCTTTTAATTGAAACCGACAACTCTATCGACAAAAAGTCGTTTTTTATGCTAGAATCAGCTAAAAATATCAGACTTATTTACTTTCTCATTACACAACAACCTATCCGACAGCGGAGACTATATCCCCCACCAGCTTCGCCCCGCGGGCCACTCCCTCCGGGCCTCCTCCTGCCTCGTTGAAGGCCTTTATGACCGCGCTTCCTACCACCACGCCGTCCACCATAGGGGCCACCGAGGCGGCCCTCTCCGGGCCGTCTATGCCGAAGCCCAACGCCAGAGGGACCGACACGTGCCGTCTCACCCTTTCGATATATTCCTTCATCCCCTGATGGAGCCCTCCCTGACCGGTCACCCCGAGGAGGGACACGCAGTAGACGAATCCCTCGGCCCTTCGGCCTATCTCCGCCAGCCGTTCGTCGCCGATGTTGGGGGAGACCATCAGTATAGGTGTCACCCCCTGGGCCCTCAGGGCATCGTGAAGCTCGTCACCCTCGTCGAAGGGCAGGTCGGGCACTATCACCGCCGCCACCCCAGACCGGGAGGCGTCCTTGGCGAACCTCTCAAATCCGTAGGACATAATCGGGTTGACGTAACCCATGAGTATGACCGGCACTGACGTCCTTTCGGTGATCCTTCCGGCGGTCTCCAAAACCGACGACAGTGTCGTCCCGGAGGCCAGAGCCCTCTGCCCAGCCTCCTGTATCACCGGGCCGTCGGCCAGAGGGTCGGAGAAGGGCATACCGAGCTCCACCGCAACGGCTCCAGCCTCAACCATGGATTCCACCAGCTTTACCGTGGTGTCCCTATCGGGATCTCCGGTCATCACGAAAGGAATAACCGCCTTTTTGCCGCAAAAAATCCCAAGATCCTTCATCTTTCGTCCTCCCCAAGCAAAAAAGGCCTCACCGAGTCCATGTCCTTGTCCCCTCTGCCCGAGAGGTTCACCACCACCAGGCCGTCCCTTCCATCTCTCGCCATGACCTCAAGATGGGCCAGGGCGTGGGAGCTCTCCAGGGCCGGTATGATTCCCTCCAGGGAGCAGAGCTTACCGTAGGCCGCCACAGCCTGATCGTCGGTGACCGAGACGTACTCGACCCTGCCTGTGTCCTTGAAGAAACTGTGCTGTGGCCCAACTCCCGGATAGTCCAGTCCTGCGGACAGAGAGTAGGGCTCTATGACCTGTCCGTCGTCGGTTTGAAGTAAGTAGGACCGGCTTCCGTGCAGCACCCCTACCCTGCCGCCGGAGAGGGTGACTGCGTGCTCCCCTGTCTCGATGCCGTGGCCCGCCGCCTCGACCCCTATCATACGAACGGAGTCGTCCACGAAGGGGTAGAATATGCCCATGGCGTTGCTCCCCCCTCCGACGCAGGCCACCAGGGCGTCGGGAAGTCGCCCCTCCTCGGCCATGATCTGCTCTTTCACCTCGTCCCCTATGACCCTCTGGAAGTCCCGCACCATAGAGGGATAGGGATGGGGTCCTACGACGGAGCCAATTATGTAGTGGCAGTCCTCCACGTGGGCGACCCAGTGGCGAATCGCCTCGTTGGTGGCGTCCTTCAAGGTTTTGTTTCCCGAGGATACCGGGACGACCTGGGCCCCTAGAAGCCTCATTCGGTCGACGTTCATCCTCTGTCTGGCTATGTCCACCTCTCCCATGAAGACGGTGCATTCCATGCCGAACCTGGCGGCGGCGGTGGCGCTGGCCACCCCGTGCTGGCCCGCCCCTGTCTCGGCGATAATCCTATTTTTCCCCAGGCGACGGGCTATGAGGGCCTGTCCCAGGGCGTTGTTTATCTTGTGGGCCCCTGTGTGGTTGAGGTCCTCCCTCTTAAGGTACACCTTTATGCCCAGGGAGTCGGAAAGCCTCTCGGCGTGATAGAGGGCCGTAGGGCGACCACTGTACTTGTTGAGCAGTACCTTCAGCTCCTCCTGAAAATCCCTATCCGCCCTAATGGCCTCGTAGGCCCTGTCCAGCTCCTCCAGGGCCGGAAACAACGTCTCCGGCACGTAACGACCTCCGTAAGGTCCGAAATATCCCTTTTTATTCATGACGCAGCTCCTTCCGTCGGTTAAAGCCCTCGACCATCTCCATGGCCGCGGCCATCTTGGCCCTATCCTTCACCCCCGGGGACACCTCTAGCCCGCTGTTCAGGTCCACCCAGTCGGGCCCCAGGGACATCCCCTCCTCCAGGTTGTCCAGCCCCAAGCCTCCCGCCAGCATCCAGGGGCGATCTATCCTAAGGCCTTTCAGCATGGACCAGTCGAACCTCCGTCCCCCTCCCCCTCTAGGTCCGTCCAGGAGGAGCAAGTCGGCGGCCTGAAACGACAAGGCCCTCTCCAGATCCTCCGGGCCACATATTCCGAAGGCCTTTATGCTCATCGAGGGGACCGACCCCACGGTCTCGGGCCCCTCGGAGCCGTGAAACTGGACGTAGTCGAAGAGGCCGCTGGAGACTATGGCCTCCAGCTCCGAGGGAGCGGGGTCCACCACCACCGCCACGGTGGGTGTTTTGGGCCTGTCCTCCAGGAGAGCCCGGGCCTGATGTAGGGAAACCCTTCTGGGGCTGGGGGCCAGGATAAAGCCTAAGCAGTCGTATCCCAGCTCCACCGCCGCCGCCACGTCCTCCCTCGCAGTCAGGCCGCAAATTTTGGCCTTCATTCCAAGCCCCTCAGCTGCCGGACGAAGGAGGCGGGGTCTTGGGACCTCATCAGGGCCTCTCCCACCAGCACCCCGTCAAGACCGGCGGCCCTGAGCCTTGCCCCGTCGGCCCCGGAGTGGACGCCGCTCTCCGCAACCACCACCCTGCCCTCCCTGGCCCCGAGCCTGACTATCTCGCCGTGGAGCCGTTCCGACACCGACAGGTCCACCGAGAAGTCCCGAAGGTCTCGGTTGTTTATGCCGACGATCCTGGCGTCGGCGTCCAGGGCCCTGTGGAGCTCATCCAGGTCGTGGACCTCCACCAGCGAGTCCATGCCAAGATCCTCGGCCAGGGAGACCATTTCCCTGAGCCTCTCCCCTGGCAGAAGGGCCACTATGAGAAGCACCGAGTCCGCCCCGATCAGGCGACTCTGCTCCAGCTGGACAGGGTGGATCAGAAAGTCCTTCCTAAGGATGGGCAGGTCCACCACAGGCCGGAGGGAGCAGAGGACCTCCTCGCCACCGAAGAAAAAATCCCGGTCAGTCAGCACCGATATACCAGCCACGCCGCCCTTGGCATAGGCCCTCGCCTTGCCCGGCAGGTCGGCGTCCAGGGCGAAGGACCCTACGCTAGGGGATCCCCTTTTTATCTCCCCTATCACCGACAGGCCCGGCTCGCTAAGGGCCTGAAAGAGGGACCTTCTGGGAGCGGTCAGGGCCGCCACCTCCTGCTCCTTTCTGGCGGCTATTCTGTCCAGTATCACGCCGCTCCCTCCAGTGACTTGGCGGTTCTGGCGACCTCCTCCAGCTTTCTCCTGGCTAGCCCCGAGTCTATGACCTCCCTGGCCATGGCCACCCCTATGGCTATGGAGCTGACCCTTCCGGCCACGAAAAGGGCGGCTCCCGAGTTGAGCAGCACCACGTCCTTTTTCGGTCCCTCGTCGCCGTCCAGCACCGACAGGGCTATGGCCCGGTTCTCCCTGGCGTCCCCTCCTGCGGCGTAGCCCTCTTTGGCGGTGGAGAGGCCCACGTCCTCGGGGGATATCTCCATCTCGGTGAGAACTCCGTCGTCCAGGAGGCAGGCCACGTTCGGCCCGGACAGGGATAGCTCGTCCATTCCGCCGTGGCCGTGGACCACCATGGCCCTTTTCATACCTAGAGAGCCGAGGACCTGGGCCATAGGGACGGTCAGCTCGGGGGAGAAGACCCCCATCAGCTCCCGATCGGGGGTGGCGGGGTTGGTGAGAGGTCCTAGGACGTTGAAGATGGTCCTGACGCCCATGGCCCTCCTTATGGGGGCCACATTCTTCATGGCGCTGTGGAAGTTGGGGGCAAAGAGGAACCCGAAGCCGGTTCGGTCGATACAGTGGGCCACCGAGTCGGGGGAGGACAGAAATGGAACCTCAAGAGCCTCCAGCAGGTCGGCGCTTCCGCATCTGCTGGACACCGACCGGTTTCCGTGTTTTGCCACCGACACCCCACAGGCCGCCACCACCAGGGCGGAGACGGTGGATATGTTGAAAGTCCCGGTGCAGTCCCCTCCTGTTCCCACTATGTCTAAAAGAGGGGTAGAGGACACCGCAACGGCGGAGGCCTTTTCCCTCATGACCTTGGCCGCGACGGAGATCTCCTCAACCGTCTCCCCTTTGCTCCTAAGACAGGCGAGGAAGGCGGCCACCTGGGGCTCTGGAGCCTGACCGTCCATGATGGCCTCCATGGCCTCCTCCATAGCGGACCGGGACAGGTTTTCCCGGCGAAGCAGAGTCTCAAGCGCAGGTCTTAACACGACGACAACCCCTCTCTGAAGTTCCCGAACTAAGTCGGCAGAAATTACCAAGCAAAACCCTTCCTCCCTCGGTCAGTATGGCCTCGGGATGAAACTGCACCCCGAAAAGGGCGTGTTCCCTGTGCTCCATGGCCATGATCATGCCGTCCTCGGTCCTGGCTGTGACGTGGAGCTCTATAGGCAGTGACCTCTCGTCCACCGTCAGGGAGTGATACCTCGTAGCTCCGAAGGGAGAGGGCAGGCCGCTCAGGATACCCTCGCCTCGGTGTATAACCGGTGAGACCTTGCCGTGACAGGGAACCGGGGCCCTGACCACCGTCCCTCCGAAGACCTCCGCCATGGCCTGATGGCCCAGACAGACCCCCAGTACCGGGACCTTGCCCTTGAAACGGTCTATGGCCTCTTTGGACAGACCAGCGTTGGCGGGGGTTCCGGGGCCCGGGGATATGACAACCCGGTCCGGTTCCATTGCCTCCAGCTCGTCCAGGGAGAGCTGGTCGTTTCTGACCACCTCCACGTGGTCGAAATCGGAAAGCATCTGGACCAGGTTCCAGGTGAAAGAATCGTAGTTGTCTATCATAAGGATCATCTGCTCGACCTCTTCTCTCCAGCTCTCTCCAGTGCCCTGAAAAGGGCTCTGGCCTTGTTCTCCGTCTCCAGATACTCCATCTCCGGCAGTGAGTCGTAGACTATTCCCGCCCCCGCCTGAACGGTGACCTTTGTACCCCTTCGGACCATGGTCCTTATGGCGATGCAGGTGTCCATGTTGCCGTCGAACCCCAGGTATCCAACCGCCCCGGCGTAGGGGCCTCTGGGCGTGGGCTCCAGGTCCTCTATGATCTCCATGGCCCTTATCTTCGGGGCCCCTGAGACCGTCCCGGCGGGGAATGAGGTCTCAAGCAGGTCGAGGGCGGTGCGGTCGTCCCTTATTCTGCCCTCGACCTGGGAAACCAGGTGCATCACCTGGGAGTACCGCTCGACCCCCAGAAGCTCGGTCACCTCCACGGAGCCGAAAGCGCAGGTCCGGCCAAGGTCGTTTCTCGCCAGGTCCACCAGCATGACGTGCTCCGCCCTCTCCTTCTCGTCGGACCGAAGCTCCTGCTCCAGCTCTCTGTCCCTCTCCTCCGTGGCCCCTCTCTTTCTGGTCCCGGCAAGGGGGCGGATCAGGGTTTTGCCTCCCTCCAGCTTGACGTGGACCTCCGGGGAGGATCCTATGAGCTCCAGGTGGGGCAGCTCCAATCGAAACAGATAGGGAGAGGGATTGCCCTCCCTGAGGGCCCGGTATATCTCGTCGGAGGATAGGTCCGTCTCGGCGGAAAATGCCTGGGACAGAACCACCTGACATACGTCCCCGGCGGCCACGTGCTCCCTCCCCTTTTTGACCATCTCCAAAAAGTCCTCCCTGTCCATCTCCGGCGTAACAGGCCCTACGTGGCAGGGCCCCTCGGGCAACGGAGCGGGGACGATCTCCCTGAGTTGCCGAACAAGGCTCACAACCTTAGAGGAGGCAAAGAGGTAGAGGGCCTCGTGATCGCCCCGGTCGGAGCCCTCCGGGATCCTCACGTTCTCCACGACGAAGACCTCGCCGGATCGGTGGTCCAGGGCTATCACGGTCAAAAAACCCATCATCACCGCCTTAGGCGATCCGTCGTCTTTGAGCTTTCTGTCGGTCCCATGAAACAGGGGCTCCCAGACCTCCGCCATGGGATAACCGAAATATCCCGCAACCCCTCCGGTGAAAGGAGGAAGGCCCTCGGTCTTTGGCCTGAGGCAGTTTAAGTAGGACTCAAGCTCTCCCCGAAGCGAATGGCCGTCGGAGGAGAAGACCCTCTCTGGCTCCACCCCGACGAAGGAATAACGGCCGGCTCCGCCGCTCTCGAGAAGAAAGGATCCCTTCACCGATCGGCTTAGGCCGTGGTAGAGGTCCGCCGGATCGAGCCCCTGGGAGGAACCTCTCCAGACCAGAGGGACCAGGTCAAAAACCTCCGCCATGGACGTAAATTCGTCCAGTGCGGTGAAAGAGCCCCCAAGATCGTCGATAGAAAAACTCATAAAGTTACCTCCTTTAGGTGATGAAAAAAGAATACAAAAAGGGAGAGATCCATACAGACCTCTCCCCGAGAAAACGGCAAGAGGCACCAAAAGAGAGTCCCTGTCGGGACCCGCCTCCAATGCCTCTAGCTTAGTGATTTAAATTTATAGGCAATGGCGGCAGACTATGAGGCCTGCCACCACCAATTTTGTCCTGAGAAAATTCGGTTCATATCGATCTCTCCCGTCCCTGGATAATTGCCCGGTAGTTTATACCGAGGTGGGTGGAAATGTCAAGGGGTGGATTATGGAGTTTAACGGCGCAAGATAACACACTTAAAAATATTGCCTTCACGATCATCGATAAATTCGATATCCGGGTATTGAGCCAAGGCACGTATGATGCCAGATCCAAAACCACGGTAAGGCAAAATCTGATAGGCGAAAGAGGCCAACACAGGATTACGGGTATTGGAGTTTCCGGCCTTGATATTTTCCACCGTCAGATTGTTGGGTAGATGCCCTGGACTGATTATCTCTATCCTGTCGGAGAACACAAACACCCGAACAGGAGCGGATATAAAGTAATCCCTATGGACGAGGGCATTGGCCACAAGCTCTTCAAGGACAACCCTGGGAATTTCCGGTTTTCCTACACTGTTGACACCCTGCTCTCCCTGAACATGCTTAACGTTTTCCAGCATAAAGTTTATGGTTTTTTGAAAAACGTCGGACATTTTCCCGGAAATATCCCGACTGTCTATGTACTCCTCTGTAGCGATGTTAGTTCCAGGGAAAACCGCAGCTTTAACGATATAAGCAGGGAGATACATTTCAGGAAAATTAGAAAACAGCAATGCACCGGTGACGTTCAATATACCATCTCTACCGAGGTTGAGATTGGTGATAAGCTGACCAAGGGGGATCTCCTGATCCTCAAGGGACTTGCCGTATCGTTTTTCGAAAAAAGCCTTGAAATAAGCCATGTCAAGATCGGCCACAGTGATGCCATTGACCGGAGATACATCCCCATGAATCATACCGGACTCCTGAAACAATCGCTGTATCTCCTCCCGAGATGTAGCCCTTCGTTTATCCGAACCGTTTTTAACCCATATCACGCCGTTTTTATCCTGATAAGGCTTGTTGTTTCCCTTGGGAACATCGACGACGAGAATTCGTTTTCCATCGATCGTAAAAATTTCCGTCAACGGGTTGATGGCAGGTCTCACATTCTGACTAGCCGTATTGGATAAAAGCTGATTGAAATTTTGGATGTCCTTTTGCTCTAATCCTATAATTTCACCGTCATCATCGACACCGATAAAAAACTTACCGCCTAATGTATTGCTGAAGGCAACGAGCTCTGCGGCCAGACTATCGGCATTCACTACGTTCTTTTTAAACTGATTTTTGCTGTCTTCGCCTTGCGAAAGGATCTGCAAAATATCTACGATTTCCATATTTGATAAATCTCCTTACGACGGTTAAAAGCCTCTCTGCCACCTTCCATAACCTGAATTACAGTCCGTTGAATCCCATGATCGTCGATGCTGCCGGACTCAATTTGGACTGAATCTTCAGCAAAAGAGCAGCCATGAACCAGTTCCGCATCGCCAAGAACAGGGATATTTGGGTTATGGGTGGCAAAAATGAACTGAACAGTCGGTTTCATCTGCCTGATCAATTTTATAACATCCTCGTAGATCGTCTGATTATCCAGGTCATCTTCCGGTTGATCTATTATGACTAAATCGTTCTCCCTTTGACTTAAAACGAATAGTATCAGAGCGGAAGCCCGCTGTCCCAACGAATGGTTTTTCAACTCCTTGTTATGATATTTAATAATAAACTTATTCGGCCTCTGCCAGGTCAAAAGAATTTTAAGGTTATCCATGAAACGCTCTACCAAGTTTTGCGGATTGCTCCCGAAAAGAGCCTTCGCATTTTCGAAATCCCTATATATGTCGATAAAATCGACATAACGATCCACGATCCCCCTATAAGTGCTCTCTCTAACCCCACTGCCTTTGAAGATCTCCTTCATAAAGGAAAGGTATTCCTGTGAATCACCCTTATATCCAAACTCTATAGATAACGGAGAATCCTTAGAGATAACCTTGTCCAGCTCTGATTTTATAACGTTAAACTCCTCAAGCCAGAGGTCGTTCAATGCGGCAAGTTCGATCAAAAGTCCGTCCCGCAATCCTGCCTGTCGATCGATTTGCTTCTCAAACTCGGAAATGAACTGATTAGCCCTGGACAATTTTTGCTTTAACTTTAAAAACTCATCGGTGCTAATGTTTTGAATGCCACTTCCATGCAACTGAACGGAGAGCTTTCGTTCTACGTCGGCAAACTCCTCTAACATGCCCTTGCGAATAGCTGAAAACTCCTCCTGGCATTCGGACAAAGATTTTCGAGCTTTTTTTTCCTCTCTTAGCCATTCCCTGATACGAGCGACAAAAGAGACGTATACCTCGTAGTGTTCGTAAAATCTATCGAATAGGATGCCGTTATTCAGTGATACATAGCCCTTAAAATTCCGAATCTCGTCTTCGTTGCGGGCAAGCAAATCCTCCAGGTCAAATACAAAAGCCTCGACCAAACCGACACCTTTTTCGAGGGTTCGAGCGTCCTTGTCAAAATCCAATCTTTTCTTTAGTTTCTCCTCGAAACCGTTATCCTGATAAAGTTTTAGGCGATGCTCTGTGTCCTTCCTAATTTGTCTCTGCTCCTCTATCTGCTCCTGAACACCGTCGACTTTAAGCATACGGTCTACAGCTTCCACGACTCTGCGTTTTTGTCCCTCTATCCTGCGACGGACGTCCTCCAATCGGGAGCCTAAAAGCTTATCCACAAGATCTTTCTCGAAACCATGACCGGTATTGGATAGATCTTTTTGTCCAAAATAGATCGGTTTATAGACCACCGTTTCTCTGATGGAGATCCCAGGCTGAAGCTTACCGCCGACCAGAACATCGGAGTAAGTCTCCCCCCAGACCCTTCTGATAGTGTAAGGTTGCCCATGTCGATCCACGGCGTCGATCTCCACCTTTCCTCCGCTTCCCAAAGCAAAGCCAACCAACTCTTCTTTGTATCTCTGATCCCCGGCGTTACTTCCGAAAGGAATCTCAAGGCAATAGCGAAGCACCTCCAGCACAGAGGACTTGCCGCTACCTCTGATACCTATCAAGGTATTCAGCTCCGGTGAAAAATGAAGTTCTTTCCCGTTTAGTATTCCTCCGGTAAAGCGAACACACCGAATATGGGAATGGTCATGTCGCACCGGCTCGATGGACACCCGGCTTTCTTTATCGACCAGAGCAAACTTAACTGCATCGAAAGAAAAAGCTCCAAGCTTCAGAAAACAACGTCTTCCCTTGCCTATCTCCTCGATAGACTTACAGTCCGACCCCTCTACCTCTGCGGGATACCAGCCACCGAGCCAATCTTTTACCTTGGTACGGCAGACCGAATCTTCCTTATGGTACGTTCTCACCTTTTGAAACCCAAGACAACGTCGCCTTAGTGGTTCATATCTACTCTCGGCAAAATCCTTAAGCCTCCCCCCGGACAACTCTTTCCAGAGGCCACTATCTTGCTCCACATGGGCAAAAATCAAAAAATAGTCTCGTACGGTCTTATCCAGCTCCTCCACTGCCTGAAGAATGGTCTTATCGCTCCGACCGTTTTCGTGCTGATACTCCGACTCCGCTTTCCCGGGAAACATGCTAGAGATAAAAGGGGATATATAGTCATTTCCGTTTTCCAGCCATCTATCTTCAAAAACGATCAGGGTATGAACGCCGTTTGAACCGTCGCTGGTCGATAACTCAACTCCTGGGAGTAAACAAATACCCTTCTTTTTCGCCGTTTTCCTGAGGGATTTGAACTCCGACACGTTAAATTTATTGTGGTTCGTGATAATCCCAAGACCGATACCTGCTTTTATCAATCCATCGACGTAGTTTGAGCAATAATAATTCTCTTCCCCGGTAAAGGTGAATTCCTTATCGGCATTGGTGTGAAGGTGAAAGTCCGCTCGAATCCAGGTAGAACCATAGCTAAATAAATCAGAATGGTTTTCTTTATTCACTCAGCTTCCTCCTGTCTAAAAATCTTTAAATATCTTCCTTTACAGCCGACAACTCAGCATCTATCGTCTCACGCAAAAAACGTGCTCACCTTGTACATCCTAACCGTCAGAGGTCGTTTGTACAAGATTGAATCCAGACAAGCCCCCTCCCCCCGTGCCCCGATGCTACAATATCCCTGATCCATATCCCAGACGTTCGGAGCTGATCTCTATGAGGGCAATTCACCTTTCCTTCGGGGAACGGACCTTCTACCTGTGGGGGGAGGAACCCAAGGAAAAACCTCAATCCCCCGATCCAACCCTCCTTAAGCACCTCGCCCAGGGGGAGCTGTTTCAGCCCTCCAGGCGAATGACCGCCGTAAAACGGACACTATGGCTTCCCGCAAGAGGGGGAGTCCCTATCCCATCGTCGCCACTTCTGGGGGACGAGCCGGACCGACGAAAAAAGACCACTCTGGCTCCATTTTCCCTCTCCGTCCTGCCGCTGAAGGCCCAAGACCTCCAGGACCTTTTCCAACGGGAATCTCTGGAGGTTCCTCCGGGAACGGGGCTCATCCTGGGCCAATCCCTCCACTGGGGACTCAGGCTCTTTCGGCTGGTGGAAAACCTCATCGCCCAGGAAAGCTACCTTCCGTCGCTGGTCCAGCGTGACTCGACCTGGGAGGCGGTCTGGATCCCCGTCCTGTCGGAGGAAGGGGAGAGGGCCATGGAACACCTGGCGGAGAGCCTGCCCGGGGTGCTTCGTTCTATGGCCTCGGGAGAAAAGCCCCCGGAGATCCCGGCCATGGACCACACCAGAGAGATGGTCTCAACGATGCTGAACGGCCTGATCCGGCTTAGGCTCTCAAAAGGGCCGAAAAAAGCGCTGCCTAGCCTTCACGACGTATGGCTGGAGGCCCTTAGATCGCCGTCCCCGGAGGTTCGGTGGAAAGAGGAGAAAGACATCGTAGAGTTCGCCACAGCCCTTGACCGCTGGAGCCGTCCCGCCAGACTGCACAGCGAATCGGCCTTTCGCTTCTGTCTCCGCCTGGAAGAGCCGCCGTCGGAGGAAGATCGGTGGGAGGTTCGCTACCTGTTGCAGCCCAAGGCCGACCCGAGCACCCTCATTCCTCTGGAGGAGGTCTTTCAAGGCTCCGGCTCCATACCTAAAAAGCTGCTCCAGACTGTCTCCCAGGAATTCATTCTGACCGCCCTGGGACAGGGAGCCAGGCTGTCGCCTCACATGGCACAAAACCTGGAGAGAAAGGAGCTTCAGGGCTTCTCCCTCAACTCCTCCGAGGCGCTGCACTTTCTGAAAGAGGAGGCCTCCGCACTTCAGGCCTCCGGCTTCACCCTTCAGCTTCCCTCCTGGTGGATCAACCACAAGGGGCTGAAAAAAGTGGGGCTCACGGCCAAGGCGTCCAGCTCCTCGCCTAGCGACGGAGACCTGGGCCTGGAGAGCCTGCTGGACTTTCAGTACGTCCTCTCCCTGGGAGGAGAGGAGTTAACCCCGGAGGAAATGAGGATGCTGGCGGAGCTAAAAACCCCTCTGGTGCGGTTCAGAGGCCAGTGGATAGAGACCAGCCCGGAGCATATCAAAAAGGCCCTGGACTTCCTAAAAAAACAGGGCTCCCGTAAGGTTACGGCGTCGGAGATCCTGGCCTCCGCCCTTACCGACGGCGGCCTTCAGGTGGACGATCTTCCCCTGGAACGAGTCGCAGTGGAGGGATGGTTCGCCCAGGTTCTGGAAAACCTGAAAAGCAAAAATCTATCCCCGGAGACGCCCCCTCAGGAGTTTAAAGGCACCCTCAGACACTACCAGGAGGAGGGGTTCTCGTGGCTTTCCTACCTCCGTCGGTGGGGGCTAGGGGCCTGCTTGGCGGACGACATGGGACTGGGAAAGACCGTCCAGACCTTGGCCCATATCCAGAGGGAGAGGGAAAAAGGGGAGACCAAGCCAGCCCTCCTGATCTGCCCCACCTCGGTGGTGAACAACTGGCTGAAGGAGGCGGAGCGGTTCACCCCAGAGCTTCCGGTTTTAGTACACCACGGAACCGCCAGAAACCGGAAAAAAAGCTTCCAGACCGCCGCCCAAGGCCACGGCCTGGTGATCTCCACCTTCGGACTTCTCCAGAGGGATCTGGCCCTCTTTCAGGAGGTTCCCTGGAGCTCTATGATTCTGGACGAGGCCCAGAACATAAAAAACCCCGAGGCGAAACAGTCCAAAGCCGCCAGGAGCGTCGAGGCGAAACACCGAATCGCCCTGACCGGAACTCCGGTGGAGAACCGACCGATGGACCTGTGGAGCCTCATGGACTTCCTGAACCCCGGCCTTCTCGGCTCTCAGAGTTTCTTCAAAAAGGCCTTCAAGATGTCCCGAGAGACCCCCCAAGGGGAGACCGCCCTGGAGAAGCTGCGGAAGGTGACCGCTCCATTTTTGCTCCGGCGGCTCAAGACCGACAAGACCATCATAAAGGACCTGCCGGAAAAGATCGTGACGAAGGAATACTGTTCCCTGACCAAGGAACAGGCCTCCCTCTATCAATCGGTGCTGGACGACCTTCAGGATGGGCTCAAAAACGGCGACGCCGGTGGTCGCAACGGACTGGTCCTGGCTACTCTGACCAAGCTCAAGCAGATCTGCAACCACCCGGCCCACTTTCTGGGGGACAACTCCCCTCTGGAGAACCGCTCGGGCAAACTCCGCCGTCTGATCGATCTTCTGGAGGGATTTCAGGAAAATCAGGAACACTGCCTCATCTTCACCCAATATCGGGAGATGGGGGAGATGCTCCAGGGATGGCTGAGACGGTACTTCGCCCAGGAGGTCTTTTTGCTCCACGGAGGGATACCCCGAAAGAAACGGGACGAGATGGTGGAGGCCTTCCAGAGCTCGCCGAACGCCCCTAAGATATTCGTACTCTCCCTCAAGGCGGGAGGAACGGGAATCACCTTGACCAGGGCGAACCACGTCGTCCACTTCGACCGATGGTGGAACCCTGCGGTGGAGAACCAGGCGACCGACCGAGCTTTCAGAATAGGACAGGAGAAAAACGTCCAGGTTCACACCTTTATAGTTCCAGGGACCCTGGAGGAGCGGATCGACACTATGCTGGAGAACAAAAAAGACCTGGCGGAAAAGATCGTCGGTGGGGACAACGTCTGGATAGGAAACCTCTCGGACCGGGAACTTCAGGACCTGCTGAGGCTGGACAGAGAAGCGTTGGAGGTGTAGGAGATGGCACGAAAGAGAGACGACCGTTTTATGTGGTATGAGCCCACCTCCCCTCGAAAGGTGGACGGAGGCATCAAGGCCATAAGCCGCAGAGGCAGCTTCGGCTCGACCTGGTGGGGGAAAGAGTGGGTCAGGCTTCTAGAGTCCTCCCGTATCGGCGGACGGCTATCCCGAGGTAAAACCTACGCCAGAAAGGGACAGGTCACAGAGCTGGCCTCCTCACCGGGAAAGATAACCGCCAAGGTGCAGGGATCCGCGGCGGGAAAGTATTCCGTCACGCTGGAATGTAAGGTTTTAACCGATGGGCAGAGGAAGGGGCTCCTTTCGGCGCTGGAGGAACAGCCCTTTTTGGTGGCTCGACTTACGGAGAGGGATCTGCCAAAGGAGATGGAGGAGATTTTCGAGGGGGTTGGGCTACCGCTGTTTCCCGCCCCAGAGGTGGACCTGAAGACCGACTGTTCCTGCCCCGACTGGTCCAACCCATGCAAGCACATAGCCGCGGTGTTCTACCTGGTCGCCGAGGCCTTCGACTCAGACCCCTTTTTCCTGCTGACCCTCAGAGGGCTGAGAAGGGAGGACCTTTTCGGCCTATCCAGCGAGGAGCGGTCGCAAAAGGTGGTCCTCCCCCCGGAGCCCATCCCTACCGACGGCGAGGGCTTTTGGGGATCCGCCGACCTGCCGCCTATTGGGGAATCGGCTCCACCGTCGGAGTTCCACGGAACCCTCCCCCGTCGCCTGGGCCCACTGCCATTCTGGCGGGCATCAGAGCCCCTGATACCTTTCATGGAGGAACTGTACAGGTCGGTGGGGGAGGGGAGATAGATGCTCTGACGGCCCCTTTTATCGAGGACAAAAACTCCCAGAGAAAGGACGATATTTCGTGAAAAAAATCCTGCCTCGGGAATCCTCTGTCTCAAGAGCCAACTGCCCCCTCCTCCACCGTATCGTTGCCCCAATGGTCATCCTCTTGCCCTGTCCGTTATTTTACCGTACAATATCGTCATAGGAGGTGAGGCAGATGGGTGCTGTTGCAACTGAAAGGCTCGAGGCTAGACTGACTCCGAGACAGGATAAACTGATAAGACGTGCTGCCGAGATAGTTGGAACCCCTGTATCGAGGTTTCTCGTAGAAGCGGCACAGGAAAAGGCGGATAAAGTGATCCGTCAAAACATGATTTTAGATCTATCTATCGAGGCAGAGCAGAAAATACTCCACTCGATAGAAAACCCTCCGGAACCGACTGAAGCTTTAAAGGCACTTTTCAAAAAACATGAAAGAATCCCTCTGTAGAGTCGTTCCCTTCAACAAGGAGATCGACAGAACCGTCTTTTCATGTGGCATAGAGGAACTGGACAGATACATCAAAAAACAGGTGTCTCAGGATATAAAACGAAACCTTACGAAATGCCATATGGCGGTAAACTCCGACAATGATCTTATCGGGTACTACACGCTAAGTGCCTTTAGCGTCCCGCTAAGATCCCTACCGGAGGATCGCGCAAAAAAATACCCCTACCCTCTATTGCCTGCTGTATTGCTTGGCCGTCTTGCGGTGGATCAATCGATGCAGGGCAAGGGACTCGGTGGTTTTTTGCTTCAAGATGGGTTGCTGAGGATCCTAACCCTGGACATAGGGGTTTTTGCTGTCTTCGTCGAAGCGAAGGACGAGACCGCAAAGCGTTTTTACGGTAAATACGGGTTTGAATCCATCCCACAAAACGATCTCCATCTTTTTCTTCCGATGGATACCGTTAAATCCTGCCTTATCTAAAGGCCGAGAAAACCGAAACGAGGCCCTCTCCGAAAATATCGGGAAGGGCCTCGTTCCATCAAGAAGGATAAAACTCAACCAACCAGCTCGACCTGGTTGTCAAAAACATCTCCAAAGGGAGTCTTTGGTTCGTAAAAGCCTAAAACTACAAAACAGTGAACTACCCCCACTTATAGAAGTGGGGGCTTCCTGGTCAATATCTCTAACGAGACAAGTTTCCCCAGGCTCTGAAGGTCGTTCCGACCTCGTGAGTACCAAAGCTACACTGCCGTGCTAATTTCGGTGGGCAGAGCTAGTTTCAGTAGGTTTTGTGCCGCATTTACGTCCCTGTCATGGCGAACGCCGCAGCTTGGACACACCCACTCCCTTAGGGCTAAATCCTTTACCAGTGGGTTTTTGTAGCCACATTCAGAGCACAGTTGGGAGCTGGCATAATTTGCCCCAGCTATTATCGGATCTCTGCCGTACCACAGGGCTTTATACTCCAGCATCGATCTGAACCGCGCTCCATGAAACCTCCGATATGGCTTTAGCGAGGCAATGGTTTTTCAACATGTTTTTTACTCTAAGGTCCTCGATCACTATGGCTTGGTTTTCGCGAATGATCTCGGTGCTGACCTTGTGCAAAAAGTCACGTCTCTGGTCCGCTATCTTACCGTGCAGGTAACTATTCAGTCGCCCCATCCAGGAAGAGAATCTGACCATCGAGAGCCATAGACATGGCCTCGAAGATGTTGATCGAGTTCTTCTTCGCCGTAATGAGGAACGACATTATTTTGGCATAGTCACGAGCCCCTTCCGAGGTTCGGAAGCAGCCCGATATTTTAAGCTTCGCCTTGAAGTTGCG
>NZ_FXBB01000041.1 GCF_900177735.1 Dethiosulfovibrio salsuginis
CCATGTCTATGGCTCTCGATGGTCAGATTCTCTTCCTGGAAAGGGCGACTGAATAGTTACCTATCGGGATGTTTGAGATAGTGAGGGAGGTGACGGTGAATGAATAAGATATCGATTCGGTTTTTTGACGACCGCGAAGTCCGCGCCGTGTGGGACGATGAACACGCCAAATGGTGGTTCTCAGTGCTGGATATTGTCGGCGTTCTGCGCGGTGTTGACGATTACGAGAAAAACCGAAATTATTGGAAATATTTGAAATCAAAGCTGAGGCGCGAGGGCAATCAACTGGGTAGCGTGACTACCCAGTTCAAATTTACCGCGCCTGACGGCAAAAAACGTGCCGCGAATGTTCTGGATTATAAAGGTATCATTGAACTTGCCAAAAATTTCCCAAGCAAACAGGTCAATCGTTTTATCGAGTGGTTCACATACAGCGATGAAACGATTGACGGCAAGAGCAAGTCAAAAGCCTACGCGCTGTTTGACAGTTCTTTGCTTGACACTCTTGAAGTCGGTACGGTCAAAGGCTTGCAGCAGATACACGGTTATCTGTTCGGTGGCTTGTATGACTTTGCGGGGCAAATCCGCGAGCTGAATATCGCAAAGGGCAATTTCCGTTTCGCGCCTGTGCAGTTTTTGGAAAACACGCTAAGAAAGATTGAGCGAATGCCGGAAAGCACATTTGACGAGATTGCGGACAAATACGTTGAAATGAATGTTGCTCACCCTTTTATGGAGGGCAACGGCAGAAGTATGCGTATCTGGCTCGACCTGATTTTGAAAAAAAACCTGTGCCTGTGTGTGGAATGGAGCAAAATCAACAAGCGCGACTATCTGGACGGGATGCGCGAAAGCACAATTGACACGGGGAGGATTAAAGCGTTGCTAAAAAACGCTTTGACAGATAAAATCGATGACCGCGAAGTCTTTATGAAAGGAGTGGACTACTCGTATTACTACGAGCAAGAGGACGATATTTCGGGAGGTGATGGCGAATGAAGTTTAAGTTCACAAGTTGCCCGCCTATCCTATACCCTTACTAAAGGGTCGCAGGAAGGCATGGACTTCAATGTGGAGCGAACCGAGACAAAAAAACTTGATCGGGCGCACGGCGGTCTTGCCACCTATGACATTATCGGCAAGATAGCCGAAGGCACGAGTCTCACCCGCAGAACGATCACGGCAATCCTTGGCGGCATTAAGAAAGAACGACTTTGGCTCTTCCGTGAGAACCCCGAAGAGTTTATCTCCAAGATAGTCGTTATTATAAACAAGCAGAAAGCGTCCGTGGTTGTGGAACATATCACCTATGCTCCAAGTGCCGAGGAGCCGTATTCGCAGGAAATCTTCAATATGAGCCGCACCTCTGACGAATATGCCAAGGCCTTCAAGGCGAGAAAAGCCATACAAGATTATGTGTTCACGGACGGTTCTGCGACTCATAGCGTGGAAGGACGTTTTGCCAAAGAATTGGACGATGCCGACGAGGTTATTGTCTATGCCAAACTGCCGAGGGGGCCCGTGGGTTCTATATACCCACGCCTGTGGGCAAATACTCCCCGGACTGGGCGATTTCGTTCAAGAAAGGTACTGTGAAGCATATTTTCTTCATCGCCGAAACCAAAGGCACAATGGACAGCCTCGAACTGCGACCGATAGAACAAGCGAAGATATCCTGTGCCAAGAAGCTGTTCACTGAGATAAGCACCAACGGTGTTAAGTACCACGAGGTGGACAGCTACCAAAGTCTGCTTATGGTGATGGAAACGCTGTAAACAGCGAAAGGCAATCATATGTCTGTCCGTATTTTAAGGACCCCTTTTCGGGGTCCTTTTTTTATGGAGCCTGATCTTACCGACATTTTTTCTGTCTTCTTATCGCCGTTTGACAGGGTATTGTAAAAGAAGGTATGATAATTTCGGGGTGTAGAACCCCTGACAATCACATTAAGGAGGGTTTTGCATGAGGAAGGGATGTTTAATGGCCTTGGCGGCCGCTTTTGTCCTGTCCGCGTCCTTTGCGGGTCAGGCGGTAGCCAATCAGTTTGTGACCATCGTCACAGGGTCCACCGGTGGTACCTATTATCCGGTAGGGACCATCATCGCCAACGGCTTGAACAAAGAGCTTATGTCCCAGGGCATTAAGGCTTCCGCCCAGAGCTCCGGCGGTACCGTCGAAAACCTGAAGATGATGAAAAACGGAGAGGCCGAGATGGCCATAGCCATGTCGAACCTCACAGGTTTTGCCTACAAAGGCATAGGGACCTACGAGGGAGCTGCTATACCTAACCTTCGTTACGTAATGGGCCTCTGGCCCGACGTGACCCAGATCGTCGTTCGCAAAGAGGCGGGGATCGAAGGTTGGGCGGACCTCAAGGGCAAGAGATTTGCCGTAGGCCCTCCTGCCTCTGGCACCGAGTTCACCAGCAAGCTCGTCCTGAACGTGGTAGCAGGTCTTACCTTCGATGATATCAGCCCTGAATACATAGGCTACAGCGAGGCGGCACAGGCCCTTCAGAACGGCCGTCTTGATGCTTTCAACGCCGAGACCGGTTACCCAGTCTCAGCGGTATCCGAGCTTTACGCCGGTAGAACTCCTGTGGGGATGCTCGAGTTCTCCGACGACGACCTGGATACACTTCAGCTTGAGGCTCCCTACTACGCCAGGGTGGTAATTCCCGCCAACGTCTATCCCAAGCAGGAGAAGCCCCTTAACCTGGTCGGAGTCAAGTCCGCCCTTATAGTCACCGAGGCGGTCGATGCACAGGTGGTCTACGACACTTTGAGGATAATCTACAAAGACAAAGAGTCCATGAAGCAGGCTCACGCCGCCTTCTCCAAGATAGACTACGATAACCCCATGGCGGGGCTCTACGGTGCCCCTCTTCACCCCGGTGCGGTAAAGTTCTTCAGAGAGCAGGGTTTCGAGATTCCCGGATCCCTTCTTCCGCCGGAGATGAACTAGTTTAGGGTATCTCTAGAAACTCACCTTCGAGTCCCCTCGGAGAGATCGTCCCGCCTGCGCCCTGGCCCAATCGTATACTCGACCTGCCTGTTTCGTACGAACCGCCTCGGAGGGCACGTCCTGTGCCCCCTCGGCTTGGGGCGACGTCCTGTCGCCCCATTCGTACTACACGACGGCAGGTCGAGTATACGGGCTCTGGGCTACGTCGGAACGATCTCTCCGAGGATTGGAGTTTCTAGAGGTGTCTTTTAGAGATTAGGATCCGCTGAAACTTTGTGCGGTGCCGGCCTGTGCCTGCACCGCATTTTTTAGATTTTGGAGGGAGTGTAACGTTTGAATCTTTTGAGCATTTTTAAGCCCGGTGAGCATATTCCCAACAGGGAGTTTTCCGGTAACGTAAAGATATTTGCGGTAGCCTTGGCGGTGATGACGTCCCTTGTCCACTGTTGGATGAACAGCATAGGACTTATCATTACCATAAAGATGAACGCTATCCACTTAGCCACCATGATGGCCTTGGTTTTCCTCTACTTCCCCGCAAGGGCCAAGTCGAGAAGCGACGCCCCTTCCGCGGTGGACTGGGTGTGTGTAGGACTGGCTCTTCTGGGAGGACTTTACATCATAATGTTCTACGATCGTCTCCTCGCCAGCCGCCTTGAGGTGACCCAGATGGACCTGATTATATCGGTCATGACCATGGCCCTTCTGGTGGAGGCCTCCCGTCGAGCTGTAGGGATGCCTCTGACGGTCCTTTGCGTGTTCTTCCTGATCTATACCAAGTACGGGGCCTACTTCCCTGGACTCTTCGCCCACAGGGGATTCGACTGGTCAAGGGTCATCACCAGGATGGCCCTGACGGACCAGGGAATATACGGGGTAACCATAATGGTCTCGTCGTCCTACGTCTTCATGTTCATCCTTTTCGGTGCCTTTTTGGCGGCGACCAAGACCAGCGAATTTTTCAACGACTTCGCCCTGGCGATCGCCGGAAAGTACCGTGGAGGTCCGGCTAAGGTGGCTGTGGTAGCCTCAGCGCTAATGGGAAGCATCTCCGGCAGCTCTCAGGCTAACGTCGCTACCACCGGGGCCTTTACCATACCTCTGATGATCAAAGTGGGGTATAAGCCTTTCTTCGCAGGAGCGGTGGAGGCGGCGGCCAGCACCGGAGGTATCCTCATGCCCCCTATCATGGGAGCTTCCGCCTTCATAATGAGCACCTTTTTGGGGATACCTTATGTCACCATAATGTTGGCCGGTATCTTCCCAGCACTGCTCTACTACGGGGCCATCATGACTATGGTCGATCTAAGGGCCAAAAGCAACGGGTTGAGAGGTCTCTCGAAGGAGGAGATTCCGTCTTTGAGGGCGACCCTTCTGGACAAAGGGCATATGACCATTCCCCTCGTCCTGATAATCTACTTCCTGGTGGCGGGATACACCCCTCTTTTCTCCGCCTTTTTGGGACTTATCGCCATCATAGTCCTGTCGTCCTGTAAGAAATCCACCAGAATGGGGCTAAAGGAGTTCATCGGGGCCCTCGACGGAGGAGCCAGGAGCGCCGCCCCCGTAGGTATAGCCTGTGGAATAGTGGGCTTTATCGTCGGAGCTGTGGGGATGACCGGTGTCGGTCAGGTCATAGCTATGAACATAATAATGTTCGCCGGAGGAAAGCTCTGGGCGGCTCTGATACTCTGCATGTTGGCGGCGCTGGTCCTGGGGATGGGACTGCCTGCGTCGGCGTGCTACATCATAACCGCCACCATTGCGGCCCCGGCTTTACAGCAGATGGGAGTCAACCCCCTGGCGGCCCACTTCTTCGCCTTCTACTACGGGACAATGTCGGCGGTGGTTCCTCCTGTGGCCCTCACCAGCTACACCGCTGCGGGCCTGGCCAAGGCCTCACCGACTAAGGTGGCGGTGGTCGGTTTCGGATTGGCTATGTCCGGCCTTCTCCTGCCCTACCTGTTCGTCTACAACCCGGTGCTGCTCCTGATCGACTTCACATGGGGGACTTTCCTGCCTACCATAGTGTGTGCTGTCGTAGGTGTGTTCTCCCTGTCCGCCGGTCTTATCGGTATGCTCAGAGGTCGTATGGCCCTTTGGGAGAGAGCTCTTTTCGTTGTTAACGGAATAGCCTTGGTCAACCCTCTGGATATGGTTAGGCTGACGAGTCTGGGTTGCTTTGCCCTGATCTTCACATTGCACTGGGTAAGGAATAAAGAGAGCCGCTAGGCTGTAGAGGGGAGGCCTATGGCCTCCCCTTCGCCACATCCTGCCATCGAATATTTTCTTCGATTCATCTAAATTTTCTGCTTTGAGGAGTTGAGATCGTGGGAAGAATGCGCTACAATGAACAGCTAGAGGATAACGGATGCGATCTGTTTCCCGACCGCACAGTGTGTGTGGTGGGAAACGCCAGGACCGCCAACGATAACCCTATCACCCACGCCTACTCCCATTTTTTCATGACCTTTGTGGCCGATATAGACACAGGCCTCGTGGTCGACGTCGAAGCGTCCTTCACCCTGCCACTGACCAACAGGTTCGTCAGAAGCCTGTTCCTGGGCAGACCACTGGACGTAGTCGACGAAGATCTCTTAAGGTCCGTTCGGGAGAGGTATCTGGGCTCGTCTCAGAAGGCCATTTCCGTGGCCTACAAGGATGCCGTCAAGAAGTTCGTGAAGGCGTTCAGGGACGATACTAAAAACGAATAGGCTGCTTTACCTGTCGGCCTGGTCGGTGCTCCCGACCAGCGAGGAAGGTGAAATCCAGCGGACATGGCCTCACATCGTGAGGTCCGTGTCCGCTTTTTTTATTGGGAGGGGATGTTTAAGGTGAAGATAACCAAAGTAAGGACCGGAACGGTTTCCGCACCGCTCAAAAAACCGTTCAAGACGGCGGTGAGATCGGTTGATTCGATCAGGGACGTCATAGTTGCGGTGGAGACCGACTCCGGTCTGATCGGATACGGCGAAGCTCCTCCTACTGGGGCCATAACCGGCGATACCACCGGAGCTATTCTGGGGGCCATAGATGACCACATAAGGCCAACCTTGATAGGTCGAGACGGAGAGGACCTGGAGGGTAACCTCACCGCCCTGGATCACTCCATAATGGGCAACACCAGCCCTAAGGCCGCCCTGGACATAGCCCTCCACGACCTCTGGGCTCAATCGCTAGGGGCGCCACTTTACAGACTGTTCGGTGGAACCGGCAGTGCCATAGAGACCGACGTGACCATAAGCGTCAACGAGCCGGAGGAAATGGCTCAGGACGCCGCCAACGCCCTCTCTCAGGGCTATAAAGTCCTGAAGATAAAAGTCGGTAAAGAGCCGTCCAAGGACTTCGACAGGCTCGCTGCGATCAGGGACGCCGTAGGCTATGACGTGGCCATAAGGATAGATGCCAATCAGGGCTGGGCCCCTTCCGAGGCGGTCAAAATCCTGGGGCACATGGAGAAGGCCGGTTTCGATCTGGAGCTGGTGGAACAGCCGGTGAAAGGCGGAGATCTGGACGGCATGGCCTACGTCACTGCCAACACCTCCATTCCGGTGGTCGCCGACGAGAGCATCTGGAGTGCTTCCGACGCTCTGGAGATTTTCAGGAGAAAGGCCGCCGATATGGTCAACATAAAACTCATGAAATGCGGCGGGCTGAGGGAGGCTCGGCGAATCATAGCCATATCGGAGACCTTTGGGGCGCAGGTCATGTTGGGGAGCATGCTTGAGGGAAAAATCAGCGTCACAGCTGCGGTCCATCTGGCATCTGCCTACGGGGCCATCACCAGAATAGACCTCGACGGACCTCTTCTTTGCGCCTCCGATCCGGTGGAGGGAGGAGCTAACTTTGTGGGGCCGGGGATAACCCTCTGCGACGATCCAGGCCTGGGGATAAGGGGATTTAGGGAGATACAGTGGCATTGATTTAGTTTTTTATTTCATAAATAGGGGGTCTTTCTTCATGGAGCAGGGGAGTCTTTTAGGTCTTATACCTTTAGCGGTCTACATTATCCTTTGTTTTACCAGATTCGGACAGATTTTTGCCGTTATCGCTGGGATGCTGGTTGCGGCAGCTATAGGGCATCACGGAATTATGGATATCGCTGCTGCGGTGAGGGGCGGATTAGGTTCGTTTTTAGGCTATATAGGCATGATTATCCTTTTGGGAGCCGGTCTGGGGCAGGTGCTGAAACGAACGGGGGTAGTCAGACATCTGGTGTTTATGGTGACGGAGAGATGGAATATCAACTCTCAGAACAGGGCTTTCCTGGTTGTCATGTCCTGCTCCGTCATCATAGTAAGCCTTCTCGGTACTATGGCTGGAGGTAACGCAATACTCGCACCCATCCTTATCCCTATCGCGGCGGCGGTAGGAGTCACCCCTAACGCCATGGCGGTTCTCCTCCACGGGGCCGGTGCGTCAGGTCTCTTCCTTGGGCCATTCACTCCTCCAATGGTGGCGTTGATGGAGTTCACCGGATTGTCCTATCCCCAGGTTCTGCTGAATGCTGGCCTGCCTGTCTCGATAATAATGTGGCTTGTCACATTCTTCTGGGCGAGGAGGGTTCAAAAGGCCTCGACAGGTAAGAACCGTTATTCCGAGGAGGATATCGCTAAAGAGAACGCTGACTGGAAGCCCGACGCCTCGGTCCGCAGGGCTACCCTGGTCTTCCTGGTTACCATGTTCACCATGGTCGGTTACGGCATCGTTATAGAGGGTGGATCGACCTTCGTCGTCGCCATAATGCTGGTGACCGCCGCTCTGACCGGTGTAGCCGCAAATCTCGATCCGGTGGAGATCATTGACTCCATCTGCGATGGCGCCAAAAATTTCATATGGCTTTTCTTCTTCTTCGTGCTTCTTGATCCGTTTATCAACTTCATCCAGGAGACCGGAGCCTTCCAGGCTCTTGCTGCTCTCCTTGAGCCCATGGTTCAGGACGGTGGAACGGTGGGATTCATCGCCTTTTCGACTATGGTAGGTATCTTCGGGGTTCCAGGAGCTGCCGTCGCTCAGGCAGAGGTGCTGAATAAAATGTTCCTGCCTTTGGTGCAGAGCTTGAATATTCCCATGACCCTTTGGGTTGCCGTTCTCTTGATAGGCTCTCAGATGACCTCTTTCGCAATTCCAGAGGGGGACATGCAGGGACAGATGGGGTTGGCAAGGTCCAGCGACCTGAAGTCGGTGCTGTGTAACGGATGGTTGATAGTCCTCTGCACCACCATGTACGTAATAATAAGAGCCATGATAATGGTGATGTAGTTGGCTATCTCGGACGATCTGGCTTTATCGGTCTCGTCCTTCGAGGGGATTGGGGCCACCGCTGGAGTGGTGGTTTTTGCCCCTGGATTGGGTTTCAGATGGAGCCATAACGATTCTCGTCGGTTTCCAGCCGCTAGCCTTATAAAACTAGCGGTGCTTTGGTCCCTGTTTAAGGGCGACGAGGCCGGGTTTTGGTCCCTCCAGGACGAGATGGATATACCTAAAGATCATGTCGTGGAAGGAGGGCTTCTGCACCGTTGGTCTCATGGCGGTCGTCTTCGACTCGACGATCTAGCCCTGCTCATGATCGCGGTGAGCGACAATACCGCAGCAAACCTCCTTATAGACTATATAGGCATGGAGAGGATCAACGAGGATATCTCGTCGTTGGGGCTTAGAGAGACGGTTTTAGGCCGTAAGATGATGGATTTCGAGGCAAAAAAAATGGGCATGGACAACTACACCTCTCCTCGGGATCTGGAAAAACTGATAGAAGCTTTGGCCTTAACCGGAAAACCCTCTACGAGGGAAAGGGCTTTGGAGATGATGTCCTGTCAAAAACTGAGATCCAAGCTCCCTGGAAGTATTCCAGTATCGGACGTGGACGACCTTGAGATAATTGTGGCTCACAAGACAGGGGAGCTTCCAGGATCGGAGCACGACTGCGGCGTGTTTTTTCATCGGGGAGAAAATCCCGTCATAGTCGTGGTGTTAACGGAGGGGATAGGTTCTCCCGAGCATGGGGTTGCCTTCTGTAGTGATATAGGCAAAAAAATATATGTAAAATTTAACGTTGAAAGCGAGGGAACTTTATGATTACTAGTGGTTTTGCGTATCTGGCTTTTATATTGTTTTTCGCCGGGCTCGTGGTGCTGGCGGAGAAGCACTCCAAGGGGAAGTTTTTCGAGTACGTTCCTGCGGTGGTGCTTATCTATTTCGTCTGTATGCTGTTTTCCACCTTTGGCCTGTGGAGCAAGACTCCCAGCGTCAACGCTGTCTATAAGGAGGTAAAGAACAACCTTCTTCCCGCAATGATCTTCCTGATGCTGGTCCGGTGCGACCTCAGGAGGATTCTCAAGCTTGGCCCTAAGATGCTCCTTGGCTTCTTCGCCGCATCCACCAGCATCGCAGTAGGCTTCGTCGTAATGTACGTCCTCTTCAAGAGCAACCTTCCTGCTGACAGCTGGGGGGCCTTCGCCGCCCTGTGTGGTAGCTGGATGGGAGGCACCGGCAACATGGTAGCCATCCAGGGAGCTTTGAACATCGCTGATGCAGACATGGGCTACACCCTTCTCATCGACTCCATAAACTACTCTATATGGGTCATGATCCTCCTGGGTATGGTTCCCTACGGAATGAAGTTCAACCGTTGGACCAAATCGGATACCTCCGCTATAGATCAGGTAGGTGCCGAGCTCTCCAAGCACCACGATTCTCTCAGAAAGGAGATGACCTTCTCGGACATAATCTTCCTCCTGGGATCGGCGCTGGCTGTTTCAGCCCTCTGTCAGTGGGCGGCGGGATTCCTGCCTAAGTCGGACTTTATGTCCGGCACCACCTGGACCGTCCTTTTGGCCACTGTGGCAGGGGTGCTCTGTGCCATGACACCTATGTACGGTCTGCCCGGCTCGTCCCAGATAGCCAATACCATGCTCTACACAATAGTAGGTCTCATTGCCTCAAGGGCTAACTTCGCTGAGCTTACCCAGGCTCCTCTCTATATCCTCGCCGGGTTCGTTATTCTCGGGGTCCACGCTCTGGTGATGGCGATTATAGCCAAGATATTCAAGCTCGACCTGTTCACCTGCGGCGTTGCAAGCCTGGCTAACATAGGAGGAGTCGCCTCCGCTCCCATTCTCGCCGCCGCCTATAGCGACGCGTTGGTCCCCATAGGGGTCCTCATGGCGATGATGGGCTATATCGTAGGTACCGGCGGAGGTCTTATCGTCGGGAAGATACTCTCGGTTCTCTAGATCTCTTGAGATGGGGGAATGTATTCTATGATCTGCAACCTTAAAAAAGGGGCTGTCACCCTGATCTCCGCCCTGATCTGCGCCTCTTCCGCATGGGCTACCCCTGTGGTGGATTTTACCGGAACAATCAAAGACCTGTCGGACCTGCCTCAGGACGTGTCCGCCTATCTGCCAAAGGACGGGGCCGACGAGCCCTACCTGGATCCTGTCGTTCAGAAGGGTCTTATGGAGAACTTTCTGGTCCAGCACTTCTCGCCCTGGACCGCTGACGAGGACGTGGAGCTGAACAACGAGTGGGGCCTTAAATCCGCCAAAAAGGACAGGTGGGGTGAGAACCTCATGCCGATCCCTCAGTCGGTGAAGGACAAAGTAGTCGCCGACGCATCCATGGGTTCCTATCCCTCCATGGACAGCAGAGCCATAGTGGTGGTCAACACCTCCGCCAGGTTCCTGCCGACCATGAGGCCCTTCTTTGCCAATCCCGACGAGGCGGGAGAGGGCTTCCCATTCGACTACCTTCAAAACACCGCCCACTGGGTGGGAGTTCCTCTGAGGGTGCGCCACGGCAACGCCGCAGGTGATTGGTTGCTCGCCAGGTCCGGGACCATCCCCGGCTGGATACCCGCCAGGGACGTGGCCTTCGTGGACGACTACTTTATGAGCGCCTACAGGACCGGACGTTACGCCGCCCTCGTCAAGGACGACGTGGTTCTCAGGGACGAGGACGGGGCGTTTTTAGCCAAAACCAACATCGGAGCGGTGCTTCCCATCGTCCAGGAGGGAGACGATTCCTTCGTGGTCTACGTTCCCATAAGGTCGGAGGGCGGCATGGCAAGGCTTAAAAGGGCTGTCCTCTCCAAGGAGGACGGGGTGGAGATGCCAAAGCCCCTGACGCCCAGGGCTATAGCCACCCTGGCAAACCGCTTCGTGGGCAACCCCTACGGATGGGGCGGTATGTACGACCAGAGGGACTGTTCCTCCACCATGAGGGACCTTCTCACCCCCTTCGGCCTCTGGCTGCCGAGGGACTCGGGACCTCAGTCCAAGAGCAACGTGTTTATCGACATAGAGCAGGAGTCCTGGGATAAAAAGCCGGAGCTCATAGCGGAAAAGGCCCTGCCCCTCAGGACCATCATAGGCATGAAGGGCCACGTAGGGCTCTACCTGGGACTCTGGGAGGGCAAGCCCGTCATACTCCACAACACCTGGGGTGTCAGGATCACCACCGATAACCCTGATGTCTCCGGAAGGGCGATCCTCGGCAGAACGGTCATAACCACCCTTCAGCCGGGCATAGAGAGGGAAGACGTGGCAAAGGAGGGCCTTCTGCCTAAGGTCAGGACCATCACCTTCATCCCCGGATTCGACGGGACGGAGAACTAGGGACAAACACAGAGGCAGGAGGATGGGTATACCTATCCTCCTGCCTCTTTTTTGCCTTCCGGTTTTGCCCCCTAGGTCGTATAATAGAAATACAGGATGTGGTTGTGGCCCCAGATATGGGGCCTTTTTTGTGTGTATAACGCTGCTTATATGGAGGTCGTTCGATGGACGCTAAAATTCGCTCTTACCGGTCCAGGTTTGATGGAACCGTTGACGTCAACATGTTGGAAACCCCGCTGGTGCCGAGACAGTCGGAAAACGCCGCTTGGCTGCTGGACCAGAGATATCTTCTTGACCGCCACGACAGCGCGACCGGGTCGGTCAGGAAGGAGAGGGATTTCGAGGAGTTCGCCCGGAGAATCTCCCGGGTCATAGCCTCGGTGGAGACCTTATACCGCTCCGAGGAGGACCTGGATTGGATCAGGACCCTGGAGAAAAACCTCTTCTCCGACATACTCAACCGTCGGTTTCTGTTCAACTCTCCCTGCCTTTTCGGTGCGGGGGCCGGCATGACGGTCCAGCAGGCCTACTCGGACCTTATATATCGCTCGCCGGACTCCATGTCCTACGACGATTACGTCGCGGTCAGGGAGGGTAAGACCGAGAGCCAGCAGCTTTTCGCCTGTTTCGTCGTGTCGGTGGAGGACAGCATAGAGGGGATCTTCGGTTCCGTCAAAGACGCGGCGATCATAAGCAAATACGGCGGAGGGGTCGGGGCGAACTTCGGAAACCTCAGGGAATCTGGATCGGACATAAAGGGCGGCACAGGAGGGAAGGCCAGCGGCCCGGTCTCCTTCATGGAGACCTGGAACACCATGGGCTCGGTGGTGGTCCAGGGCGGCAGGAGACGGGCGGCCCTTATGGGGATGCTCTACGACGACCACCCAGACATAGAGGGCTTTATGGACGCCAAGGTGGAGGACGGAAGGCTTCCCTATTTCAATATATCCGTCTCGGTCTCCGACAGGCTGCTGGATTCGGCCAAAAAGGGCGGAGACTTCGACCTTATCTCCAGGGCCGACGGCTCGGTGGTTCGCAAGGTCAAGGCTGCAGACCTGTGGGACAAGCTCTGTAAAAACGCCTGGCGAAGGGGCGACCCTGGGGTATTCTTCGGCGACCGGGCCAACGTGGATAATATACTTAAATTGGATAAAAAATGGAGGATAGAGTCCACTAACCCCTGTGTCTCCGGGGATACCTGGATAATGACCGATCTCGGGGCGAGACAGGCCAGGGATCTGGTGGGAGCTCCTGCCACGGTGATCGTGGACGGCACGGCCCACCGGACCGATGGCTTTTTCTCCACCGGGGTCAAGCCGGTTTTCGAGCTCCAGACCAAAGAGGGCCATTCCCTGAAGCTGACCTCCGACCACAAGGTTAGAAAGGTCACCGGCAAAACCAGGGATTCTATGGAGTTTCAGTGGACCGCCGCCTCGGAGCTTGCTAAAGGCGATCTCCTGGTTTTAAACGACCACAGGGATCTCGCTGGTTGGGATGGAAAATACTCCGATAGCGAGGGATACCTTATAGGGCTGCTTTTAGGCGATGGCACGATAAAAGAGGACAAGGCGGTCCTGTCGGTAAGGGTCCCCGAAAGGGCGGCAAACGGCGACGTACCCGGCCAGAGCCAGGTTATGGATAGAGCTCTCGCCTGTGCCATGGAGCTGAGACACAGGAGCGATTTTGCCGGATGGATGGCGGTTCCGGGCAGGTCGGAATACCGCTTGTCTACGGCGGCAATAAAGGGAATCGCCGTCGAGCTGGGAATGGGGGAGAAAAAAGCCATAACGCCGTCCTTAGAGGGCGAGACCTCAAGCTCCTTCTACAGAGGTTTTCTCCGTGGTCTCTTCGACTCCGACGGCTCGGTCCAGGGGGATCAGGAAAAAGGCGTCTCCGTCAGGCTCGCCCAGAGCGATCTGCCCACCTTGCAGGCGGTCCAGAGGATGTTGGGGCGGCTTGGCATAATATCCAAAATCTACCTCAGGAGAAAATCGGGCCTGAAATCCATGCCTGACGGTAAGGGAGGAGAGAGGCCCTACCGCTTCAAGGATCAGTACGAATTGATCGTCAGCAACGAAAACCTCGCCCTTTTTCAGGTCGGAGTTGGCTTCGAGGACGGGGACAAACGCCGAAAGCTGGATAACGCCTTAAACAGCTACGGCAGAAGATCTAACAGGGAGCGTTTCGTAGCCCGTTTCGAGTCTCTGACCTACTGTGGAGAGGAGGAGGTTTTCGACGTACAGGTTCCAGGGGTGAACGCCTTCGACGCCAACGGACTTTACGTCCACAACTGCGGCGAGCAGCCTCTGCCTAACTACACCAGCTGTAACCTTGGATCGGTGAACCTGGAGGCCTTTGTCTCCACCGAGGCCACAGGGGCCAGGGCCTTCGACATGGAGGCTTTTGTGGACCAGGTCTATCGGTCGGTGTACTACCTGGACCTGGTAATAGACGGAACCTCCTATCCTCTGGACCAGATCGCCGAGAGGACGAAAGCCATAAGGCCGGTCGGTCTGGGGCTGATGGGGCTGGCCGACGCAGCCATCACTTTAGGCATGGTCTACGGCTCCGAACAGTTCGACCGGTTTTGCCGATCCCTGGCCCAGAACATGGCGGTAGGGGCTCTGGCCGCCACCGTTGAACTGACCGACCTGGGCAAGGACCCCTTCCCGGAACACCATCTCGTATCCCGGCTGATGGAGGAGTTCAGGACCAAGGCGGGGCTTCCCCCCTTCTCCCAGGGGTGGCTGGAGGGCCTGGACGAAAAGGGCTTCAAAGAGGTGATAGAGAGGATGGGCCGGTCGGACCTGATCCCCTTCACCTTGGTGAACACCCTGGAGGGCCTGCTTGGGGCCACGGCGGTACACAGAGGCAACGGCCTAGCCCTGGCCAAAAAGGTACTGGCCTCCCTGATCTCCGGTCGAATGAGAAACAGCAGGCGGCTCAGCGTCGCCCCGACCGGGTCCATCTCGATGCTCTTCGACTCGAGCCCAGGCATCGAGCCGAACTTCGCCTGGACCTGGAGCAGAAAGGTCATGTCCGCCAAAGGGGACGGCGGCTACGAGACCAGGGAGTACTTCCATCCCCTGGTTCCGTCGAACCTCAAAGACGAGCTCAGGGAGACCGGCAGGCTGGGGGACCCTCGGTTCGTCACCGCCTACGACATAGGCACCGACGCCCACGTCACCGTGACCGGGATATTCGCCTCGGTGGTGGACAGCGGCATCAGCAAGACGGTCAACCTCCCCCCGGAGGCCACGGTGGAGGACGTCAAGAAGGTCTACGAGGATTGCTATCGCCTTGGCTGTAAGGGCATCACCATATACAGAGACGGATCCCGTTCCGAACAGCCTATAGAGGCGAAAAAGCCCGAGGCCCCTAAGGCCTCCGACCGACCTATGAGCAGCAAGGTCAAGGCCCGTCCGGGGAACGTCATGTTCGGCAAGACCATCAAGGACACCACCCCCTGGGGCAGCCTCTACGTGACACTGAACTACGACGGAGATGAGCCCTTCGAGGTCTTCGCGTCCCTTGGCAAGAGCGGCTCGGAGATGAAGAGCATGACCGAGGCCCTTTCAAGGGTCATATCCATAGGCCTCAGGAGCGGAGGGCGGATGGAGGACTTCATAAACACTTTAAGGGGCATATCGGGCAAGGAATACTGGGTCTTCGACTGCGACGAACAGACCGTGGTGCGGTCCATCCCCGACGGAGTTGCCCTCTTGATGGAAAAGCTCTCCGGTGTCAAGGGCGAGAGGCCCACGGAGGTCCCTCGCTGTCCCGAGTGCGGCTCCCCGATGGAGCTCGTGGGAGGCTGTGAATACTGCTTCAGCTGCGGCTACTCCCCGTGTAAGTGATCTGCCCCTACTCAAAGGAGGTGTTTTAGTTGGCAAGCCTTAACTTTAGCCTGGAGAACCTAGGGCCGATCGGAAGGGCCTCGGTGTCCCTCGGGGATCTCACCGTGTTGGTCGGTCCTCAGGCCACGGGGAAAAGCCTTTTTCTTCAATTTTTGACCTATGCCTTAGATTCCTCCCCTGTAAAAGAGACCATGGATAGGCATGGATTGTTCTGGGGTGAAAACGTCGGCGATCTCCTTGATCTTTATCTAGGACATGGAATGGGCCAGGTATGGAAACCCCTTGGGAGGGACCGAAGCCTTATAACCCTCGGGGGGCAGCCAATGGACATCGACGTCTCGGTGCCTAAGTCGGCGGAGCGATGGCGGACGTACTATATTCCCGCTCAGAGATCCCTCATCTTCAGGGACGGATGGCCTCAGCCTTTTTCGTCCTACAGCGTGAAGGATCCTTTCGTGGTCAGAAATTTCAGCGAGAAAATAAGGTCTTTCCTGGACAATCCGGCTAACGATATGGATCAAATTTTCCCGATCCATGGAAAGCTAAAGGAGGGCCTCAGAGATGCCCTCGATCGGGCTATCTTTCATGGAGTTTCGGTATCCCAAGAGCGTTCATCGGGCAGGAGGGAGCTCAGTCTGTCCTCCGGAAGGGAGAGGGTCTCCTATATGTCCTGGTCCACAGGACAGAGGGAGTTCGTTCCCCTTCTCCTCGGTATGTACGACCTGATACCAGCGGGAAGGATCAGCGTAAAAGGGACGGAGTGGGTTATCCTGGAGGAGATTGAGGCAGGGCTTCACCCAAAGGGCATTTTTTCCGTTATGTCTTTGGTGCTGGAGCTCGTTCAAAGGGGATACAAGGTGGTTCTGTCCACTCACTCGTCCCATGTCCTCGACCTGCTCTGGGGAATAGGGGTAATAGCCGGTTTATCCTTGCCTGTAGAGGAAAGAGGGGCCGCCCTGTGCGACATCCTTGGGTTGCCGTCGTCCAACACCGCTATCAGGGAGATGGTCGGAGGCATCACAGATAGAGACATAAAGGTGTTTTACTTCGACTACGGAGAGAGCGGAAAGGTATATAGCAAAGACATATCGAGCCTCGATCCAGGGGACGATGACTACGATGTCGCAGGTTGGGGTGGATTGTCAGGTTACAGCGGTCACGTCGCCGACGTCGTGGCGGATAAGGTCTCCCGGTGGGGATCCCATGTCATTTAGAGACGCTATGGCTCAAAGGGGTATTCAAGGGCCGATGAGAGGCCTTATACTGGAATGATTATCGGACATCTTTAAGGAGGTTTTTTAATGATTCTCGTCACAGGAGGAGCGGGCTATATCGGTAGCCATACCGTCTTGGCCCTCAAGGAGGCCGGATATAAAACGGTGGTATTCGACAGCCTGGAGCGGGGCCACCGGGATCTGAACTTCGGCGATGTCTTCGTCGAGGGTGACTTAAGGGACTACGATCAGATAGAGTCGGTATTTCGGGCGCATCCTATAGAGGGAGTGGTCCATTTCGCCGCCAGCAGCCTTGTGGGCCAGTCCATGGCCGAACCGGAGGGATATTACCTGAACAATCTCACCGGGACCTTGAACCTCCTTCGTGCCATGAGGACGGTGGAAGTCAGCCGGATAGTGTTCTCCTCCTCTGCGTCGGTCTACGGTGAGCCCGAGACCATACCCATAACCGAGGAGGCCAAAAAGGACCAGACCAGCGTCTACGGCGAGACGAAATACTGGATAGAGAGGATGCTCGACTCCTACTGTCGGTCCTACGGCTTTGGGGCCATAGCCCTTCGGTACTTCAACGCCGCCGGATGCGACCCAGCCTGTCGGACCGGCGAGGACCACACCCCTGAGACCCATCTAATCCCTCTGGTTCTGGACGTGGCCTTAGGACGACGGGAGTCCATCTCCGTCTTCGGCGACGACTATCCCACCGACGACGGAACCTGCGTCAGGGACTATATCCACGTGACCGACCTGGCGGAGGCCCACGTCCTCTCTCTCAAAAAGCTGTTTGACGAGGGGCAGTCCTTCCGGGCCAGCTACAACCTGGGAAACGGAAAGGGCTACTCGGTCAGCCAGGTAATAGAGGTGGTCAGAGAGGTAACGGGACACCCTATCCCGACGGAGATCGGCCCGAGGAGGGCGGGGGATCCGGCGGTTCTGGTCGCCTCGTCGGCCCTGGCGGAGAGGGAGCTGGGCTGGAGTCAGGCCCACGCCGACCTCAAGGAGATAGTGGAGACCGCCTGGGCCTGGCATAAAAAGCGGTTTTCCTAAAGGGGATCTTTAAAAACGCTGATCCTCGGAGAGATCGTTCCGGCGTAGCCCCTTCGAGCCCGGGCGAGACAAGGGCGTAGGCGGAACGGTCTCTCCGAGGAGACTCGAACGTAAATTGCCAGATATTTCCTAAAGAAACGCCGCCGCCCTGTGATCTGGGCGGCGGCGCGTTTTTACCTATTTACACAGTTTCAGTATCTCCAGGGCCTTGTCGGAGGTTATGGGGACGAACTGGCCTACCGGACCGTTCCAGTTGGTCTTCTCCGCCATCTCCTCCAGCCTGTCGTCTGGCACCCCGAGCTCTTCCAGGGTTACAGGCATCCCCAGGCTCCTGAAGTAGTCCTCCATGACCGAAATGCCCTTCAACACCGTCGCTTCGGGATTCCAGAAGTCCGGCTCCAGCCCCCACACCCGATGGAAGAACCGGACGAACCGTGGAATGTCGTGGCGGTAGACGAACTTCATCCATGCTGGAAACACCACCGCAAGGCCAGCTCCGTGGGCCACGTCGTATATGGCCCCTATCTCGTGCTCTATCCTGTGGGAGGCCCAGTCACCCACCCGTCCTGTGTCCAGTATGCCGTTGTGGGCTATGGTGGAGGCCCACATTATCTCCGCCCTGGCGTCGTAGTTATCGGGCTCCTTCAGGGCGATCGGGAGGAACTTTATCACCGTCTGAAGGGTGCCCTCTATGAGCCTGTTGGTCAGGTCCACTGCGGTCGTGTTGGTGAAATATCTCTCCATGAGGTGGGCCATTATGTCCACTCCCCCTGCCGCCGTCTGATATGGGGGCAGAGTGGTGGTCAGCTCCGGGTTCAGTATGGCGAAGGCCGGCCTGATGAGGTCGGAGTGGAGGGCGTGTTTGAGCCACCCTTCCTCTTTCGTTATGACCGACGCCGGGCTGGTCTCGCTCCCTGTGGCCGACAGGGTCAGGATCGCTCCGACAGGAAGGGCCTCTTTGGGGACAACCCCCTTGTCGAAAAAGTCCCAGACGTCGCCGTCGTAGGGAACTCCTACAGCGACGGCCTTTGCCGAGTCTATGACGCTTCCTCCACCGACCGCCAGTATGAAGTCCACCTTCTCCCGTCGACACAGATCTATGGCCTCGTGGACCAGGGAAAGCCTGGGGTTAGGGACAGCTCCTCCCAGCTCGACGAAGGGTATGCCCGATTCCTTCAGCGACTTGACGACCCGGTCGTACAGGCCGATAGCCTTTATGCTCCCGCTTCCGTAGTGGAGGAGGACCTTGCTCGCCCCCCGGGCGGCGATTTCCTGACCGGTCTGAAGCTCCTTGCCCCTCCCGAAAACTATCCTCGTCGGGCTTTCGTAGACGAAGTCTCTCATTTTGAAAAACCCCCTTGTGATTTTTTAGTCTTCCTGTCGCTTTTCGTACAAGAGCACCTCTAAAAACTCACCGTTCAGTCCCCTCGGAGAGACCGTTCCGCCTACGCCCTGGCCCAATCGTATACTCGACCTGCCTGTTTCGTACGAACCGCCTCGGAGGGCACGTCCTGTGCCCCCTCGGCTTGGGGCGACGTCCTGTCGCCCCATTAGTACTACACTACGGCATGTCGAGTATACGGGCTCAAATGGGCTCCGTCGGAACGATCTCTCCGAGGATCAGAGTTTCTATAGGTCCCTTACAAGTATAGCATAGCTTTTTTCTGTGAATTGCAGGACGCCACGACGGCCCATTTTAGCCTTCCCTGTGGTAATATCTTTAGTCGAAAACACTTCAATGATCGGAGCTGATATTCATGATGCCCATGGGGCCGATTATATTCACCGCCGCTATCTCGGCACTCTTCTCCGCCGTAGGCCTTAAGATGGCCTGTAGATTTATGTTTGGGACCGCCCCGTCCTACGGCAACGCGTGGCTTGCTGCCTTCGCCGGAGCGGTGGCCTCCGCTTTTCTCTCCCCTATGATCGCCGGAGCGTTTCACGGCCATTCGGGATACTTTGGCTTTGGCATCATCGCCTTCTTGGTCCAGGCAGCGGTGTTCAAGGCGGTTCTCTACCTGCCTGGAAGAGGCAAACTGTCCTTCGGAGAGAGCTGTATTGCCTCCCTCCTCGCGGTGTTCATCCTGATGGTGCTCTCCATGTTATTCAAGGGACTTTTAGGCTTTTCTCTCCTTGCAGGAGGGCACGTACTGATATAGTATGGACCTGTAAGATTATTCTGGAGGTGAGAGCATGAGATTTTTATCCGCTGTTGCGCTGCTGCTGACCGTCATGGTCGGCTCCTGTGGGGCTCAAGAGGGGTCGACCCCTGCCATGACCTGGGGAAACTGGGTCTCCATAAAGGGAGGAGAGTATCGGGAGTTCTATTCCCCTGTACCCGCTAAAGGGGCCCGTTGGTTCTCCGACTCCCAGGGAAAGTGCTACGTCCAGGCTGTGGTCCCTAACGCCTCCCTTGAGTCGGTCCCCGTCCCGGAGTGGTTTTCCTTAGAGGGTATGGGAGTTGCTCCGTCTATGGCAGGGGATACCTCCATGGGCTGGGGAAGATGGGCTCACATGGACGGCAAGTGGTACAGGGAGTTCTGTCCCCCAGGCCCCAGGCCCAGAGGCGTTCGGTGGTTTGCCGACGAGGAAGGGGCATGTTTCAGCCAGCCTGTGGTTCCCGAGCCGGTCCTCAACCCTATGGAAGCCCCTCAGTGGTTCTCCAAGGACGGTATGGGAGTTCCCCCAAGATCGACGGTAAAATAGCAAACGGCCGAAGGAGCTCCATAGCTCCTTCGGCCGTTTAGCTATTGAGCACCTCTAAAAACTCTAATCCTCGGAGAGATCGTTCCGACGGAGCCCATTTGAGCCCGTATACTCGGCATGCCGTCGTGTAGTACGAATGGGGCGACAGGACGTCGCCCCAAGCCGAGGGGGCACAGGACGTGCCCTCCGAGGCGGTTCGTACGGAACAGGCAGGTCGAGTATACGATTGGGCGAAACAGGGCGTAGGCGGGATGATCTCTCCGAGGGGACTCAGACGTGAGTTTTAGAAATTCCCTACTCTAAGGTTTCTACGACCTCTTTAAGGGCCTTTCTTATGGGGATGTTCTGAGGACAGGCGGTCTCACACTGGCCACAGTCCACGCACTGGGAGGCCTTGCCTCCGTCTTTGGTGAAGGCGGTGTAAAACTGCTTCGCTCCGGCCAGATCGT